>NZ_CP092372.1 GCF_028473145.1 Flavobacterium sp. CBA20B-1 | reverse complement strand
ATTTTACTTTTTAGCTAATTCTAAAATTCTATTCAGAATATGTTTCTTCTTCACTAAATAATTAGCTCTTCTTGTTATGTTGGCACGATAAACACCTTCGCATTTAAAGTTGTCTTCGTATGCTTTTGTTGCATTATTATGATTAACATAATCAATACAAAAATTCTCTTCACGTTTGCTTAAATTTTTATTCATAATAAACAATGTTTATGTTCGTTTAAATCTAAAGTAGCGGATAAAGAGAACACACAAAAATTTTTAGGTAGTGAGTTATTGACATTGTGGTATAAGTCTAATTATCAATAATGTAAGTATATATTTAAGTTCGTTTTAAACTTAAGTCATTTATGATAATTTGATTTGAAGGAAAAAACCTCTTTCTAAAAAAGAGAGGTTTTTTTATGCATAATGCTCATAAAATTAAGTTATTAATATCGAAGATAAACCATAAGGTCACCACAAGGATAATAAGGGTGAATACAATGTAAAATGGGGTTAAAACAGAGTTTTAACGGTATGTTTACGGTAAGTTTAGGGCGAGGTTAGGGCGAGGATAATATAAAAATTAGTATAAGTTTAGTATAAGGTAGTACAAGGGTAGTACAAGGGAAAAGGGCAAGGTTAGGGCAAGGATAACAACGAGTTTACAACGAGGGGAAACGAGGAGTTTACGGGTATGCTTATAATAAAAAAACCTCGTTTTAAGAGGTCTTTTTTTCTATTGCTATAATGCACTTTAGTTTTTCGTATAAGTTTCTCTGGTCTTTAGAATTGACACTAAAATCTTCTTTACCATCAATAAACTGCAATCTTATTTTTTCAATTTCATTATTTTGTAATTTATTCAACAATTCGTTATCGATCTGTAACGGAATAAAAGCGGTGCCGCATTCAATATTTGAATTACTAGTAATAATTTTACTTTCAGAACCATCTTTAAAAATGAAATGAACGTATGAATTTTCATCCCTGCAAGCTTTAATATTTCCGTATAGGTAAATGTGTGTTTTTATTGATTTGTCGCTTAAAACATGCTTTTGAAGAGAAAAGAGAAGTTTTTCATTTACTGAAGATTTACCTAGGCTGCTGTTAAAAATAGGTATTCTGTATTTTTCTATTTCCTGAAAATCATCTTTAAAATATTCTGCTTTACAATTATGATCAATGGAGCACGAACCTTTCGGGAGTTTTTTAAATTCATTCTGGCTTATTGCGTTTAAATTAACCAGAAAGAAAAGAAGTAATAGTATCTTTTTCATATAATATTTTTTATTTTCCGCAACACACACAGGAATTAGTCAATAATGGCCCTAAACTTTTATTCAGGGATTCATTGGCACTCCTTTTTTCTAAAAAGGATTTTCTTTCAAAATCATCAATAAAATCTCTGACTTCTTTTCTCTCTGAAGGGGCAAGTTCAGAGTAAACTTTTAGCAATCTTTTTACTTTTTCATCCATGGAATAAAATTTTATGTATTAAACTTCTTTCAAATTTTCCGCAAATTTCACACGGTGTTGATAGCATTGATAAAGGCACCTCCTGACATCCTACACATTTCCTTTGAAATTCTCTAAGTGCGTACCTCATGCCCTTTCGGAGCTCTCTTTCACTAAAACTATATTTTGAGTCACTCTCATTTCTATATTTTAACCTAGTTTCTAATATTTCAAAAGACTTTGAAAAATCTCCAAAATTACTAGGTGAATTTTTACCTAGTTTTTTAAAGTCATCGGATAACGAATTATAGTCGTTTACAGCCTCTAGTGAATATGATAGGTAATCATTCCAATTGTTGACAAGAGCAAATGCTGATATTACTAATTGTATAATAGATAATGGAATAGATATAGCTATTGTATTTTTTAATATTTCTGATTCAAATCCGAATCCTGATGCTGTGGCACCAACAGTTAAAGGTACTACAATTCCTAATATTGCTAAAAATCTATTCCATTTACTGTAAAACTGTGCTCTTTTGTTAAAAATATAACTTTTACCAAAGCATTGAATAGAATTATTCCAGGATTCACTTCTTAACTGTTCTTCTGGTGTCATTAAATTTATGTGATTACTTTACGTATTTAGTTACCAAATATACTTAAATTTAAGTATAGCATAGTAATAATATAATAAAATTGTAATACTTGGTAAAATATTTATGCAATATTATCATAAGTTCAAATAAAAAATATTAAACACTAAAAAGGCAGGAATCACCCCCTCTTTATAGCTTACATTATTAAAAATAAAAAAATGCCCTTAGGCAAATTTTTTTATTTATTTTTATTTAGGTCTATATTCTTTTATAGAATATAGACTATAAAAACATATAATAATATATACACATTTAAAAACACCTTTTAAAGCCTTGATTTTATTGGGTTTTTCAAAAATGTAATTGTGCTATCAGACTTAAAAGTTTAGCTATCAGACTTAAAAGTTTAGCTATCAGACTTAAAAAAAGAAAAAAAATTGTGCTATCAGACTTAAAAAATACTATTTTTATTTTAACAGAAAGAACATCAATGCGTTAAGGCTATTTTACTTGAAATAATATTGCGCTATTAGACTTAATTTTTATTTTTATGTAAAATTTATTACTTCCGCTATGTAATATTTGTGGAAGTTAGTAAACAATGTTTACATTTGTATTATAGTAAACAATGTTTACATAATTTAATATATAAAAAGCTTAACCATGAATACAACCATCCTACCAACGGAATCAACCGTTCCGGCATTAACTAAGCAATTAAATTTCCAACATTTAATTGATGCTTTTATAAATGATCAAGATGTAAAAGAAACATCTAAAACATGTTACCGAGGGCATATAAAACAGTTCTTCATCTGGATCCAAGAGTTAAATTATACTTTGGATAAAATTGAAAGAAAAGATATTATTTTATACAAAGAACATTTGCTTAATAAAAAAATGAGTTCTTTAACCGTTGCCGGTTATATAACCATCGTTCGTAAATTTTTTGAATGGGCAGAATCTCACAAGTTGTACCCGAACATTGCTAAAGGTATAAAATTACCGCGCAGAAAGCAGCAAATAAGAAAACAACCTCTTACTTCAGATCAAGTAAAAACACTCTTGGAAACATGCAGTATAAACTCAAGGGATTTTGCTATTATAAATTTGTTGGTTAGAACTGGACTAAGAACTATTGAATTAGTTAGATTGGATATCAAAGATATTACATTTAAGTCTGGTAAAAGGATTGCTTTAATTCAAGGTAAAGGCCGGGATGATAAGGATAACTTTGTTGAGCTTACAGAAAAAGCTTATGAACCAATTCAAGCATATTTAAAAACACGTGGTAAATATTCCCCTAGTGATCCTTTATTTGTTTCAGAAAGTAAAAACAGCATGTACAAAAGATTGAGTACGCGAACAATTAGAGAAATTGTCAAAACCAATTTAAAAGCAATGGGTATTGATGATAAAAATTATACGGCCCATAGTTTAAGACATACCGTTGCAGTAAGTATATTAAGAGCTGGAGGTACGCCAGAAATGGCGCAATTTGCGCTAAGACACTCAAATAGCAATACAACCCAAATTTATACAGCTACTCTTCAAGAAGAGAGAAGGTTACAAAACAGCGGCGAGCGCCTTCTGGATTCCATTTATTAATTTTGTCGTAAATTTGTAATATAAAACCGAATAAGTCGGCGGTACCTTGTACCGCCCTTACTCAGGACATCGTTCGTTGCAGCGAACAAATGTTCTTTAAACAAAATTATTTATTTTGTTTTTGACGCTCTTACCAATTTCCAAAACTTGTATAATGTATATACTGTTGGAACGGTGTAATAAGCTACCTTAAGAATCGTGATAAATGTGTCCATTTGTTTTATTTTTTTAAAATTATTTTAGTTTAGAGGTTAAGTTTCTCAGGGCTTAACCTCTTTTTATGTATGTATAAAATTGGTGGTGAACGTGCTTGTATCATTTTGAATTATGCGTTATAATTATAAATAGTTTCACTTAATCGAAAAGACTAATTATTTTATATTGTATATATAAAAAAATATCGCCCTCCCTTTATAAAGATAATTTTACCTCATATTGTCTTGTTCTTTAAGTTTGTTCAAAGCAATAAAACTGGCAAATAAAAAAAAAGGACATCGAATTGAGCCTTTTTAAAACCCTTGAAAACAAAGGTATTTCGATAAATGAATTAAAGTTGTGACATGAAAAAGCCGCTAAAAAGAATATAAATAGCGGTTAAAAATAAATAGTGCTGGCGCAGCACTTCAGCTTAAATAAGAAAGTATTTTGGGAAGGTATTATCTTAAAGATACGAAAAATATTTGGTTATTGCAAATTAGTTAAATTTGCTAAAGAATAATTAATGTTTGGTTAAATAAAAATTAACCAATCAAAAAAGGAGCTTTTGAGGGCTCCTTTTTCTTAGAAATTTTAAACACTCAAATGAGTATTTTAAAAGACAAATATACGTTTTATTTTTATTTAGCATTAATGAAACTATGTTTAACATGTTTACATGATAAATTATGTTTATATTTGTTTTAGGAATTTTAAATAAAATCAAATGAGTGCATTGTCTTTATGGATAGAAGAAGATCTTTATCCAGCAATTTACGAAAAGGCCGATCAGGTTTACCCAGAACATAATTTCATCATGAAGGGCAGCCAATGGATCAGTAATACTTATCTTAATGGTACACCTTCAAATAGGAAGGATAAAACGTATATCGGTAAAAAGCTTTTTAAAAATATAGCTGAACAAGGTGGAAAATCTTTAAGCCACATCGATTACCAAAAAGAAGTAAACAATTTATCTTTTATTGAAGCAATTAAGTATTTAGCAAGTGTTTGCAACCTTGAGATTCCTAAAGGAGATTATAAAGAATCTGAACAAAGGAAAAAAGAACGTGATTTCTTCAACGTTTGTAATTCATATTTTACATATTCATTAAACATTCTCGACGATAACCACCCAGTTAAACAGTATTTGTTTTCAAGATCTTATTCAAATGAAGTAATTGAAAAAATGGGACTTGGCTATATTGCCAGCAAAACAAATTTATTCAATTACTTAGCAAATCATTATTCTAGAGAAGAAATTGAAGAGTTATTAAAAACATATCTAAACCATATTGATATCGGTGATGTTAATGTGATTTCAATACCTTTCACATCGAACGGCAACATTAAAGGTTTTGTTTTTAGAGCTGTTTCCGATAATTACAGATCAAAGTATATTTATTCAAATAAGCTTGAAAAAGACGACGGTTTTTTCAATATGTCTTCCTTAAAAGGTGAAAAAGATTTGATTATTGTAGAAGGGCAGCTGGACGCTTTGTTCGCAGAAGCAAACGGAATTGATAATATTGTTGCTTCTGGCCATAAGGTACCAACCCCTAACCAAATAAAAAATGCATTAACAAAAAGTATCAATAAAATAACGTTAGTTCCTGATTTTGACCCAGGAAAAGAAGTTGAAACATCTGAAGATATTATAAAAGCAATCTATAATATTTTAGATCATAACTTCCACAAAATCTTCATAGCGGAAGTATCAAAAGAAGGAAACGAAAAGGTTGACGTCGATTCGTTTATACGAAATAATGGAATTGATAATTTCAAACAAATACTACAAAAATCGGTACCTTATTACGTTTACATATTCAATTCCACAATAAGTAAGTTCGCGCAAAAGGAAAATAATAATTCTTATAAATTGGTTGATGATCTGCTAGAAGAATTATTACAACATAGCGCAAAGTTTTCTAACCCGATACATAGAGAAGCTTTTAAAAATTTAGTTTTGAGAGAGCCGGTTCTAGCGGAATTGGGTATAAATAAAGTAACATGGGATCTAACAATAGAAAAGCTTTCTGTAAAGAGAAATGAAGAAATTCAGAAAAGTTTATTTGAGCAGCTTAACCGAGATGCAAATGTTTTGCATAAAGAAGGTAAAACCACTCAAGCAATCTCTTTAATTGAAACAAAATTAAAGGATATCAAGATTCAGGAAAAACAATCTTTTTATGAAAGTTTGATAAAACCGATATCAGAAAATGATTTGCTGAATCATTACCAAATCAAACCAGGTAATATTCAAACACAGTTTTCTTATTATGATGAATCGGATAAAGAAACAAAATATATAAGCTTCCCTAGTGGTGCGATATCGATTATCGCAGCACCTACATCGCACGGTAAAACATCGTTTATGTTGAATAGTGTTTTTGAATGCCTAAAACATGATTTTAATAAAGAAATTCACATATTTAGTTTTGAAGAAGATAAGGAAAGTATTTTGATAAGTCTTCTAAATTGCTACCTAGATAAACATGTTTCAAAAAATAATAAAAGAACAATAGAAGATTATTTCAGAGGTAACAAATATATTTTAAACTCATACCCAGACTTTGAGTATTTTAAAAACAAGTTCTTTGAAAACTTTGTTTTATCACAGAAAATAAATATTCATTATGTTGATTATGATAGCCAAACATTGATCGATGCTATTTACTTTTTAAGGAAAAACCGAAATGTCGGTGCCGTATTTATTGATTATATACAGCTGCTTAAACTTCCTGAAAATCCTTTCAAAAAGAACACAACTAGACAAGAAGAAATAAAACAGATTTGTCTTGATTTGAAAGATATTTCAGTCCTAACTGGTTTACCGGTTATACTTGGTGCCCAATTATCAAGAGAAGTAAAAAATCCTTCTCAGTTATTTGCTGATAAAATTAGAGAAGCTGGAGATATAGAACATATTGCAAACTTGATAATTGGATTTTGGAATTGTATGTTTGAACCTCAATGGGGTGGAGTAAATAATAAAATACCAGAAAGCTATGACGGTCCAGGTTACCCATCAGAGGAATTATATTGTAAAATAATTAAAAATAGAGGAGGAAAGCCTGGAGATACATTCCGATTAAGTTTTGAAGGAAACACCGGGAAAGTAAAAACACTTTCTTTCTATTAATATTAAAAAACCATTGTTCCCGGCATAATTGTCGGGAACATAAAAGCTAAAACCAAATGACTAAAATAATATCTGTTAGCAACCACAAAGGAGGCGTGGGAAAAACGACTTCTAGTGTTAATATAGGGGCTGCCTTGAATTTACTTAAAAAGAAAGTTTTATTGATAGATCTTGACCCACAAGCGAACCTTAGCCAAAGCTTAGGAATTTCAACAGAAAATAAAACTGTTTACGGATCATTAAGAGGCGAATATCCTTTAACGCCATTTGAGTACAAAAAAGGTTTTGACGTGGTACCATCTACGCTTGATCTTTCCGGGGCCGAAATTGAACTCGCTTCAGAACCAGGAAGAGAACAGATACTAAAGGAACTTATTGAACCTATAGCAAGCAAATACGATTTCATTTTAATCGATTGCCCACCTAGTCTAGGCTTACTTACATTAAATAGCTTCGTTGCTTCTAATCATATTATTGTACCGATACAGGCGCAATATTTAGCTTTACAAGGTGTAGTTAAATTAATTGAAGTTATTAAAAAAATACAATCAAGACTAAATAAAAATCTTCAGCTTACGGGTTTATTTGTAACACAGTATGATAAAAGGAAGGTTTTAAACAAGAATATCCTGGAATCACTTGACGAAAATTTTAATAAGTTGCTTTTTAAAACACAAATTAGAGATAATGTTTCAATCGCTGAAGCTCCAGTATCAAAACAAGATATTATTAGCTACAATCCAAAATCATACGGATCAGAAGATTATAAAAATTTAGCGAAAGAGATAATAAAACGTTTGGGGAAATAGTAAACAATGTTTACATTTGTAACATGATTTACAATATGTATTGTGTATAAAAAAGAAGAAAATAAAATATAAAATGAAAAGAATTGCAAATTTATTAATTGATTATGGATTTTCTTTCGATTACGAAAACATAAAATCCAAAGGGAATTCTATCAATATACTTGACATTGGCTTAAAGGTGGTTAGTCAAGATGGTATTATTTACTTCGAGTATGAAAATGAAAAAGAACAGTATCAAGATACAGAAATTAATTTTCATTATGTATCTAACAAAATTGAGCAAATATTAATTAAAGAAACAGTATAAATATTTTTAAAATGGCTAAGGATTTTAAACGTGGAATGGAATATCTTTTCGGAGAATCTTCAGTTCCAAAGAAAGAACAAAAACAAGTTGTAAACCATGAAAGTGACAAAACTTCAATTGAAGTTTACTTTAAAAATAAAGAAAAGGAAGAAAAGGAAGAAGGAAAGAAAAATGGGCTGAAAGAAGGAGAAACTAGGTTTATTTTTATAGCAAATAGGATCGAAACAGAAAAAATAAAAGCCATCGCTCATTATAATAGATTGCCTATAAAAGACTTTATGGGGAATATTATTTCAAAATATCTTGAAGCATATATTGAGGAAGTAGGAGAAGATGAATTTAAGATAATAGAAGAAACATATTTAAAGACCTTAAAATAAAATTATACTTCCACAAAGCTTACATAGCGGAAGTAATAAAATAGAATATGAAAGTCAATAATAAATACTCAAAATTGATTAACCAGGAAGATTTTTTGGCTCTGCCGGTTGAATCACAAAATAAGATACTTTCTATCCTTAAATTAAGTTCTAAAGATAGAGCTGCTATTCTTATGAACAACATACAAACTGATAGAGAAAACTTACTTTTTGACGATTCTGTTTACTTAACCGACTATGAACGAATATTTATTATTCAGTCGTTCGTAACTAATGCTGATATAAAAGCTTTAAAAATGTTTGAGGATCTGAACAAAAAAGCAATCAGCTTCAGTATAAGACTAAGTGAAAAGAAACAAACCTATGAAAGTTATTATTTACAGTACCTTTTGCTTAAGAATAAAATTTCAAATCAAAAAGCTTCAGAAGATTTTATAAACTCATACGTTCAAAACTGCATTGACTGCTTTGCTCTTTACTATCAAAAATTTTTAGACTTTGATTTTGCACTGTTTTGTTTCTTTAGAGAATATCAATTCAAATCTTCAATGATATCTGATTATATAGATTCTATATTCGAACAGCAGAACGAATTCTTTCTCTTAAACAAAGAAAGTCTTACAATACCGGAAAAAGTTTATTCTACTAAAAACGCAAATGAAATGCTTGAGAATGTTTTCCTACTTAAAAATGTTGATGCGTCATTATACTTAAATGATTTTTTACTGTATGAAAAAGAGAGAGGGGAAAGAATTAAGTTTAAGGGCTAAAACTGTAGCTGAACTTTTAAAGGAAAATACCGGAACTTTTAGGCAAAGTAAACCTTTGGGGTTAATGGGGTCCGTTAATAAAACTGATGAAAAATTTTCAAAAATAATTGAAGAAATAAACGAAGGCTTAGAACTTCCGCGGTCATCTTCAATGAAAGTGTTCGAAAACCAAATAACAAAAAGCAATATTGGGCTTGTGGTTACGGCAGAAGAACATAAAATGATATATGTTCTTTCTAAATTATTAGCTGATAAAAGTAAAAACATTCATAATAAAGACGATAGAGAAAGTTTTTATACAGGAGAAGGGGTTATATTAAATAGTGAATTTAACACAGGAAATAAACACCCATTTTTCAATACATCTTTTTTTGAAATAGCGAAAATATATCATTCAGACAACGCGCCAGGAGGAAGGCAGCAAGAAATGGTTAGAAATATAATAAAGCGACTGAAAGATAAAAGCATGTATTTAGAATACCAATACCAAAACCCACACAACAATAAGGTTCGTAAAGGCTGGAGGTATACGAGTTTGATTTCAAGTATAGGAAATGAGGTTGATATTGATTCTTATCTAAGTACTTCAAGTTTTCAAATAACACTAGATCCTATTTTTAGGATAGGAATAGGCGAGAGCTATATTTCACATCCAAATAATATTATTGAGCAATTCAATGCAGTAGGTAGAGGAAAAAAAACAAAGGGTTCTTTTTATGCAATACATGATTATATAAAAAGACAAAAATACAAGGAAATAAAGGTAAGTGAATATGTGTTATTTAACGTAATGAATCATGAATTTTATGAAAAATCACAAAAAAGTGTATTGAAAAAACAATTACAAGAAGCTGTTGATAGACTAATAGAATTAGATATTATTTATAAATTTAAGGTTGAAACAAAAACAAAAAATAAAAAAGGAGTTAATTACATATTCTATAAAAAATAACCTTCAAGGATCTTCTTGAAGGTTATTTTTATTAATTTCTAATGTAAGGTATTGTTCTTTCAGCTTTAAACGCGTTTACAGCTAATAATCTCGCTCGCATTTCAGATGAAGTATACCAAGATGCTGTTGGTATATCGTAAAAACCTAAATGGTTCGTGATATGGTTATCAATTTCACAATTCACAACATAATTACCAGTTTCGGCCGGTCTGCTTTCTGGATAGTGTATCCAATTAAATTCATTCATAATAGTAATATTTTATGTAAATGTAGGTTAGTAAAAACTAACCTACAAAAAACTCTATATTGCTAAAACGCCAATTTTAATTAAAAATAAAATATATTTCTCTTAGATAAAGGGATTGAAATAAATTCTGAAATTGATGAACATATTTCAGTGGTTTACTTAATATATTCCCTTCTCGATCTGAAAGATAAAAACCGTTTTCAGTTTCTATAAATGTAAAAACATCGCATTTAGTTTCATCCTCACTAGAAGATAATATTTGATAAGAATTAAGAATATTATCAGTTAGTAACATAGGTTTTATATCGTCGCAATCTGTGCTATCTAAATTATAAATATCATGCGAGTCTAATTGATATGGCTTTCCTTTGTGTAAAACATAATTATTAGGGCTCAATTCAAACATTTGAAATTTATAATCAGAAGTATTTTCTTCTTCAGAAAATAAAACTCCAGAATCGATATCATTTAGAACTTTATTGTTTTTATCTAGTTCAGCCTGCAGATCTGCATTTCGTTCTTGTAGGCTTTTGTATAATGTTTCTTTTTTCATTATAAAATGATTAATTAAATATTTTTTCTAAAAATTGTGAGTACATTAAAAATATTTTTACAATTGATTTTAGGGATATTACACCCAAAATAAAACTTGTAAGTAAGGCTACGTTTAAAACATCTTCTTTCGTAGCCGGTGATAATTGTTTAAATTTGTTTATCATTCAGTTTTCATTTTAAAGGGATGAAATTTGATATTAGGAACCTGCGTCAACAGGTTCCTTTTTATTTTAAATACTTCTCATAACTTGATCTAAATCAGAATCAGAAATATCTTCTGATCCTTTCGACTCACTTTTGGATTTACCAGAAGCTAAATTCACATCAGACTCAAATGAAGCGATTTGAGAATCTATATCTTCATTAAGGTTTAATCGGTTAGCAAACATTTTTTTAATGTTATCTGGCGCGCTTTTTAATACTTCTGAAGTATCAATCAATTTAATTTTAGTTTGTTCTGACATAATTGTATATAATTTAAAATTTTACATGTTTGTACCAATCCCTGAAAGAATCATGTATGGTATCTGTTTGATTTTTACGAAACACCCAGGATTCATTTTCTGAAAAAAGAAAAATGAATCCTTTAGCTATGATCTCTTTTATATTATTTGGAGAGCATTTTAATATCAAGGATAGGTTTTTAAGTTGAATTAGGTTAAGGTTCTGAATATTCAGACCTTGTTTCATTTTTTACTTTTTAATATTATTGTTTTTGAATCTATTCTACTCCATTTATGGCCGCTAGAAATTAGATTACCTTCTAATTTTTTAGCCTTTTCGAGTACCTTCAGAGCTTCCTTACGTTCTGTAAATTGCTTAGTGTGTTTGAATTCTGAATTATCCGCCATTTACTGCAATTTTTAATAATTTTTCAACTTGCTTTAAAAACTTAGGGAAGGATATTTTGCTTTGAAAGTACTCTGCTCTAAAATCAAAATATTTTGATTCTAACTCATCGATTTCCCCTTCTTTTAAAAATGATAGCAATTTTATATTTTGCTTATTTAAACACCCAAGCACCGCCATTTCATAATAACAACTGACAAACATATCAACGCCTTTCAAGCAATTTATAGAGTAGAAACTCTCATATACATCACAAGTTTTTTGATAAATATTCTCATAATCTTCAAACTCCATTTGAGTAACAGACTCACCTTTAATAAATTTATCTTGCAGCAGTTGGATAGGGGATATATTAATACATTCGGATCCAATTCTTAATAAAAAATCATTCAAATGAGAAATATTGGTCAAAGTAATACTCATGTCAATGAATAGTTGATAAAAAGGAATTTCAATCGATACTTTTCTTTCTAATTGATTTTTTAAATTGTAGCTAATACGTTTCATGATTTAAGATGTTTAAAATTTCTATTTCAAAAATAGTAAACTTTGTTTACATTGTTTACATTGTAAACGTTAAAAATATGTTAATTACAATTTATACTGTAACAGTTTAAAATTTCCGGCTCCATTTGGTTTTAATGCCAATAAATAACCTTTTTCTATCTCTCCATTCTCATTGATAAATTCCACAAGGCCATAGCAATTTCTAATTTCCTTACCAAGGATATTGCTTCTACCTTCAACCATTTTCATTATCTCATCATTACAGATGTGTTCAAATTCAATAATTTCAGGTTCAAATCTTGGTTTTTCAAGTTTTACATTCTCTATCTCCCCATTTTCAGCATATAAAGTAACCAAACTGCTATTTCCTTTTGAGCTTGAATATTTTATTTTTTGAAACGGATAAACAGTAAGTCCTGCTGAAATGTTCCATCCGTGCCTTAACATGGAATTAAAAGGCGTGATGCGTAAATTAAATGCTGTTTCAGGCGAAAATACACCTGTTGGCATTTGGTTAAAATCATCATTCCACAAACGCGGTATATAGCTTTCAAGGGTTTTGGTCGCTCCCCTAAATGGCCATGTTGGAAATGTTACTGTTTTCGGCTCATCTTTACAATCTATGAAGAAAATATCTTGATCGTAACTGGTATCTTCGGTAGGATAGTCAAAATAAGGCTTTCGTCTTGCAAACTCCATTCCGTACGTATCTGCCCGATATTTTGAAAGCTTGGTGTATTTATTTTCCACGCGGTGAATGCAAGTTGTATAGGAATTGCGAATGTTGTATTCATCCAATCCCATGGCCTCTTCATACTCCCCTCCTTTTTCAAAACCAATTTCAATACTTTTGTAAAAACTAGTTGGATCTGTTGAACGTTTTATTTTGGTGATTTTGTTTGGTAGTTTTATAGTTGTGTTTCTATTGTAGAAATATTTTAAATCCTCTATCACTACATATTCCCTTGCTCCTATTTTTTCAATACCTACGCCAATATTTGCCACAGCCATTAAAGACTGTGTAAAATCTTTGAAATTCGTAGTTAATGGTTTGAATTTACGATCTTCTTCTGGAAGACTTGCATCAACATCTCTACTAAAACCACGAATCCAAAAACCATGTGTTATCAGAAGATTTTTCCATTTTCCAGATTGAAGAATCTCTGATTTAACAGCGTTTTTCCTGCCGGTTATAATTTCAACAAGTCTATTTGCTAATTCAAAAGGTTTTACGGCCTTACATGCCGTTTTTTTAAATTCAGAATCCTCTTGGATTTTGATAGTGCCTGATTTTAATGTGTAAAACAAATTACGTTTATATGTTCTACCCCAACCACCCAATATATCAGATTTGAAATCTGAATATATCATCACCTCTAAACCTAAGCTTTCACCTTGATTTAGTGTGATATCGAATGTTTTTTCATCAACAAATATATTTCCAGAATATATTGGATCCTTTCCAGAAAAATCAAACCTCCAAATATCATTAACGTTTCCAGTTCTGTCGAAATTAGAACCATTTGCATACACTACCAAAGAAATAGAAGCATAACCGTTATCTACTTCCCATGATTGGTTTGTAAAGAGCAAAACTTTTAAATCGCTAACTTTTACTTTAAATTTTCTAGTTCTATCAATGTTTGATAAAAGCATCATTGTTGATTGCCCAATGTGCTCATTCCCATCTGAACCGTCAAAAGTTGGGTTTGCTTCTTCGTGTGATTTTTTATCAATATCAAATGGTAAAGTATTAGATAAATATCTTTTTTCTCCGGCTGTACTCTTAATAAGCAATTCTTTCTGATACGTCATTGGCGCAGCTTTCCACGTTGACTCTAGAAATATCCTACGCCCATTCAATTCAACATTTACGGTTTTTAAGGAATCAATCACTTTGCCGTCTATTGTGTCTTTTCGGTCTATTTCTACATCTTCACCCTCTCTTGCTTTTAAAATCGAATCCAAACCACCAGAATTGAATCTTAAACTTAATTGATTGTTTTCAACCCCTCTAGTTGATAAATCTAAATAGCCTGTATAAGCAGTTTCCCAAACATCTGTTTGGTCATTCTTGCTTTCTTTTGTTAACCGAATTTCTGCGTTTATGCCATCGGTTAGTCTAACTATTTCAATAAAATCTTTTGCTTCTTTAATAAATTTAAGAGAATTAGAAAGGTTTCTGAATACCCCAGATTTATCTTCATTTCTGCCAAATTCTTTTTCATCTTCATCCCAACCAATAGGCTCTGGTATTTGAATAGTGCCTAAACTTTTACTACTTAGAAAGTAGCGCACACGGTCTGAATATTCTGTAAATATGTTAGTTGCCATAATTATCTGTTTTTACTAAGCCATTGAGCGTATTCAAAATCTATTTTAGGAACATTTACTGTTGTAGCCATCTTTTTTCTTTTCATCGTAGCGTGTAAAGCTTTTATTTCCCTAGTGTTTTCTTCAATTTTATCTTGAAGAATAGAATCTCTTCTCGTCTGGTCAAGATACTTTTCTGTGTCTTTACTCATTTTGTTAATCATTGATTTTTGCAAGGATTTTTGATAATCTTCTACAGATTTATGAACCGTATCACCTTGTTCAAGTTTTACTAAAGTATCGGTGTTAGGTGTCATGTATGCAGATCCATCTTTATGCTCAATAACCTCATGCACACCACCATCACCAACAATCGCTATTTCTTCCGGACCGCCTTCACGCCCCATTTTATATTTTGGTATTTTAGCACTTGAAATAGCCGCAATTTGAACAGCTCCTAAAGCACCTACAAATATCGAAGCGATTTTACCCCCTATAGGCCCTAATTGAGCATAAGCTTGCATTATTGCTTGCGCAGTAGCCCATATTGTCTGAGCGATTGAAAAAGCTTTGTCCAAATTTGCTTGCTTTACTTTTTCTTTCCTCTTTTTCTCTTCAAGTTTTTGCTCCTCTGCGCGAAATCTAATTCTTAAACGTTCCTTTTCTTTTTCTGTACCTGTAAAACTTTCTAATTCTCTATCATTTTTTTCTTGAATAAGGTCTATTTCATCTTGAATTTCTTCAATTCTTTGTTGGTAAAAAGAATTAGAAAATTCTTTCATAAACATAAAAGTTGCTTTTATTTTTTCTTCAAGTGTTGAAAACTGATCTACAGCGGTCATTATGAAATCTTCTACAACCTTACTGCTTATTCCTGTTGATGAAGCAAAACCATCTGAAAATTCGGTTAAATATTTTTTTAGTTTTTCTAGCTTTTCTTTTTCTTTTTTTATTTCGTCTTCTGCATCTGTATTTTTGTTTTCATTATCTGTTTTGACAGATTGATTTTGAAGTTCAGCAAGTTTCTTTTTTAATTCAATTATTTTCTCACCTTCCAAGCCTAAAATTTCAAGGGTTTTGATCATTTGCTTGATTTGTTCCTCTAAAGTGATTTTATCGTACTTTCTATTAACAGCTAGAATTTCTTTCTCACGCTTCTCTACAGCTTTAATGCGTTCTGAATTGTTTTTAAAAGTTAGTTTTCTAAATTCTTCTTCAATTTTGGTTAGTTCTTCAAGTCTTCTTATATCTCCGCCAGAGATTACAGCGGCTGTGTTAGCTGCTATAATTTTAGCTTCTATTTCAGCATTCTTTTGAAGATTCTCCTTGTTTTCTTCACGAAGTTTTTTTAATTCAAAATAGTACTCTTTGAAAATTAAAATCTGATCATCTTTAAGCTTTGAAAGATCCCCTTCCTGTTTTAAATAAGTTTGTATTTCGTCATCAGTTAAAGCTTTGTATTCTTTAGAAAAGTTTGAAAGAGATTTTATTTTCTTTTCCGCTTCTAATCTTAAGGCATTCTCGCTTTCTTCTTCGTATGCGGATAGAGCGGAAAGTCTGTTCTCAAACAAAGACTTTTCGTCTTGAGAAATTCGTTTGTTAATATCAGCTTGCTGATTAGCTGCCTGTATCCTTAAATCGATTTCATCTTCAAAAGCTTTTTTCAATGCTTCAAGTCGTTCTTTTTCTAATTGTTCAGGAGTTTTACCTTTCTTTTCGTCTAGATCATCCCCAAACAAATTACCCATGTTTAAACTCTTAGACAATTCTTGGAATTTTTTAACTAATTCCTCAGCCGCTTTTCTATTAGCATTAATCTGCTCTGTATTTTCTTTGATTTTTTTAGTACGGTTTTCTGAAATTTTTTCATTAAAAGGATCTACAAACTTACTAAAAGGCCCTCCTGATTGTAAGTAAGCCTTTAATTGTTCACCCCAAGTAACCTCTTTTTTCCCTTGAAGTTCAACATTTTCAGCGGCTAATTGCGCACTTTCACTTAGCAAGATGTTTGCCTGAGCTTTTGCCATTGTAGCTTCTACATAATTCCGTGCTTGGTTGTTTAAGGTGTTTTCAGCTTTAGCAAAATCATTGGTTTTACCCATTACATCACCTAAAACAGAATTATAAACCTTCAAAGCATCTTTTTTAGAAATTACACCTTTTCGCGCTTGCTCAAATGAAATAGCAACTTTCGCGACATCAGTATATGCTTTTTCATAATCTCCATCTTTCAGAGTTTTGTTGTAAGTTTCTAATAATTTAGCCGATGAAGCAATAACTTTATTCCCTCTAAACACTTCTTTAAAAAATTCCCCTATCTCTTTACCGTACAAAGTAACCAGGGTAACCCCAACAGACAAAGCGGTCTGCCAACTTAAAAATGATGATAATATTTGCGACATTACGCCCGGAACTTGCTGCCCTTGCGCGCGCAATTCCTTTACGTTCTTAGAAACTCTTTGAATTTCATCAGCTAACATCGGTATGTTATTAGATAACGCTAAAAATCCGGTTTGAGCAGAAACAGCAAAAGCTGGCATTTCCCTTGTAATTTGGTTTATTGAATTGCCTAAACCATCCCAACCGCTCTTGTAATTACCAACATTTCTCTGGTGCTTTCCGATTTGCGCATCAACACGTTTTAAAACATCATTATATTTTAATAAACGCTTTTCCAAACTAGCTAATTGAGATTCCTCTTGAGTTGTGAGTTTTAAACCTAATTCTTTTTTAGCAGCAATATTATTATAAGTAGCAGTCATTCCATTTATTTTCAACTGCACTTTGTTGTAAACATTTGAAAGTTTTTCTTGAGCTACTGCTTCTTTTTGAAGCTTTTTTTCATAGTCATCAAAAGCTTTTTCTCTAGCTTTTTGTAACTGAATATCAGATATTCTCTTTTTTTCGTTAGATTTAGCTACTACATCTGCGGATTTTTGAGCTGCTTCTGATTCTTTTTTAGCAGCCTCAATTATCTGTTGTTTTTGCTTTTCCATAGCCTGGGAAAAATCCAAAGAGTTTTGTATCTTTTTACGAGTATTTTTTGTGTCGTTTTCAGTTTCTTTGTCTTTCTGCTTAGCTATGCTTGAACTGGTATTTAAAACTTTTTGAACATAAGTATTTGTTGCTTTTTCTGCAGCTCTAGTTGCATTTGCATTGTCAATTTTAGCTTTCGTTTCAGATTTTTCATTTGCAATGGAACTTTTTTTCATTCTATCCATTGTTTGCTCTAGCTTAATTTGCTCTTTAAGGACTTGAATGTATTTATTGGATAGTTTTATATTCTTTTCTAGCGTAACGCTTAAATCTTTATAATCTGAAGCGTTTTTTACATCTTTAGGGATGTTTTTAAGCTCTTTGAATACTCTTTTTAACTCCTCTACCTTTTTGATCGATATTTCAGCTTGTTCTGCCAATAATGTTCCGAATGCTAGAGCGTCATCCGTAATTATATCTTTTCGTGTAATAACACCTTCACCTGATGCCATAATTAATCATTTTTAGCTGTTTGATTATTCTTTTTTTCTTGTTCAATCTTTTTACTCACCAAATCATAGTAAACCAAGTATTCAGCACAAGAAACTTTTTGTATGTTAATCTGAATATTAAGAATTTCAGAAAAAGCAATTAACGTTTTAATGATTTGTGAAGTTTCATTTTCCAAGTATTCAGGATCTTTTAATTTAGATTCCACATACTCTTTAAGTTTTGGACTAGAAGATATCATGGCCTTTTTTTTAGAATTAATAAGTTCCAATTTTCTGAATATTGATTCCAGGCTTTTATAATATCTTTCAGTATTTTCTAAATCAACTTTAAAACCTTCAGATTCTAAAAAGTCAATAGCATCTTGGTTAACTTCGATCTTAAGCAGCTCAATGGCCATAAAGCCTATTTTCTGCTTTGCTTCATGGTACTCATATATAGCGATAAGATGAAAACGCGAATTATCATCGCTTTTAATTGATAAATTATTCAATATTTCAGTAAACTCTTTTTGCATCCTGGTAAACAAATGCATTAAATCAAATTCACTAAGTCTATCTTTACGCTTTACTTTGTTCTGAAGCAAACCTAAATTCCCAGTACTACCAACTTTATAAAAAGTAAGAACAGGTAGTGTATCTAAACTATCATATATCACTATTCGCCTATTTTAAAGAATGGAGTGCCATCCTGCATTATTTCCGGATCTCGATACTTAATTTTCGGAGCCTTGTCTTTCATTTCCTTTTGGAACTTTTGTTCTGCAGCTATCGATGCTTTTGTTGCGTTTTTATGATCATTTATTCTTTCTTCATTAGAAAAAACCTCTTTAATACGCTTCACTTCAATTTCAAAAGATTCGTTGATATCATTATCGGTAAAAATATTTTTGAAAACATGCTCATATATTTGCTTAAAACCCAAGGCAGAAATACCTTGTTTACCAACATTTTTCTTGTATTTTTTTATCTGTTCTAGTAGAGTAACAGAAGATTGATAAAGCTCTATCTCACGACTTTCTTCAAGTTTTTGAGTACACCACCATTCTTTTACAATTTTATCATTGTATGTAAACTCTTGAAATTCGTCATTGAATTCAATGAAATTATTAGGAAATTCAATTTTATAATCAACGCGAACTAAATTTTTATACCCCCTTACTGATTCAGTAAAAACCGTAAGCTTTTTATCAAAATCAACAAGAAGTGTATTTATTAAAGTTTCATGCTTTATACCAGTATCTTTAATTATATTCTCAGCTTTAGATCTTAGAGTTTTACGAATAAAAACCAGATTATTACTTTTGATGAGTTTCCAAATTGAATTATCAAACTTCTCTAACTCTAAAGTTTGATAAGCTTTTTTTACTTCAGAGGCCATTTTTATTTTACCCTTAATTACTTCTTGAAATGCTCCATATAAATCTTTATCAAAGAAGCTTAAATTGTTTTTCGTCATAATAATTTTTATTTAATTCTTTTTTTTACAACACCTGAAATGAGGTCTTTAATAACCTTTAAAACCTCGGAAAAGTCCGTTTCTATTTTTTGTGGCTTAAGCATTGGTTTATTTTTTTTATCAGGACAGAAGGTGATAGGCAT
>NZ_CP092371.1 GCF_028473145.1 Flavobacterium sp. CBA20B-1 | reverse complement strand
AACAAAAGGTTTTAAAAGTGATATGTATTTAATCTTTTTGCCATCTCATGGGTCATTTCTTCGGCATAAGTACCATAGGCATCAACAAGAACTCCTTTGTTCTTACCGTCAGTGGACGATATGGCATAAATCACTGCATTGTTATCAGGACTGCTGTCGAGGCTTTCAAAACGATGTGTTTCTACCACCGTAAAATTTTCCGGCTTTAGTTTAAGGCTATTTGATGCGCAGTACAGGCAGTCTGGCAACAGACTAAAATCCATATCGTACCCACGTTGTTTAAGTTCATTGAGAGCCTGCACCATATCATTGTACTGTACCATAGCTTTCAGACTTATTGTTTGATGGTTTCAACAGTACTGCCACAGGTAAGCATTTGTGCGCCGTAATACGGATTTTTAATTGCATTCTCTTTGCTTAACCAGTTTGCCCCGCCATTGTACATAGGACAATGTTGGTAATAAACGGGGGCATCCTGCTTGGATACTTTAGCCAGAGCGTAGATATTGCCCGAGAGTGTAGCAAAATCATTTCTCTGTTTTGCAACATCTTTTGATTTTGAAATACTTTCTGCCTTAGCTGCTAAGTCTTGCATTACTTTCATCCAAACAGTATGCTCTTCTGCCGATAGCTTACTCATATCAACTGCTTTAATAGATGCAGACAATTCAGCAGCTTTAGCGGATGCGGTTGCCGCATCTGTTTTTATCAAAGCATCTTTAACCGAAAAGTAGCTGTCAAATACAGGTTTTAACTGTGATTGATTTTGAGTTGCATCCTTGTTACCTTGTGCTGTCATTTCACTATGGTTGTGATTGCTATGTCCGGAGTTCATATCCATTCCTGTTTCTTTGTTTTTGGCAACAGTCTTTAAAGGTCTATCATACTGGCAGCAGCCAGCCAGTTTCGCATATACATCATCCGGCGCACGGAACTTCTCACTGTCATAACCAGCCAAAGCGATACGTTTTAGGATTTCGTCCTGATTTGTTTTGTTGCCGTCATAAGTGAGCGTAGCCATCTTGGTATCTTTGTTCCAATCCACACTGGCTACCTTTTTTACGTTACCTGCTTTTTCGATAGTGGTTTTGCATATACCACAATTACCATAAATTTTTACGGTTTCTGTTTTCGCATTTTTTATCTGTGCGAAGCTGTTTATTGATGATAGTAATACAGCGATTACCATCACTATTTTTGATAATGATTTCATAATAATTACATTTTAGCAAATGGGGCATTAGCAAACCCATTTCTGTTTGAAATTCTAAATAATTGCTATAAATAGGGGGTTTACAAAAGCCGCAACAGCTTTTGACAAGACACACCTATGGCTGTTAAGCCATGGTTTTAGCTTATTTTAGGCGGTAGCCAAATGGAGAAAAATCCCGAAGAAATGTATGTGTCTGAATAAAGAAAGAATTGTTTTTGAACAACAACTAATAAGTTGTATTTGAGTTCAGGTGTAAAAGGAATAAAACTAAAACTAACTGTAGGGCAATGGCAAGATGAATGTCCGCATTTGCCCCCACAATCGTCATTGTCTTTTTGGTTATGCGAACTTTTATTTTTGCAACAGTCATTTTTGTCTGTCTGTGAAGTTTTTTTGTCGCAACAAGATTTTTCAGTTTGTGTGTGAGATTTACTACAAGCATAAGTCAGTGTTGGTGTCAAAAAGAAACCAAGCAATGCTATGAGTAATATGTAAATCTGTTTTGTCATTTATTATCTTATTGCAAAGATATAAATTTTTTCGTTCGGTGGCGTTGGCAAAAAATGTCCCATTTACGGCGGATTTTTTGTTGATTTTTGTGTCCTTGATTCGCTTCTATTAATTATGCGGATCGCAAAAAAAAATAAAAAACATAGGTAGGTCAGCGTGTCGGGGTGCTAATTGTCCGTTTAATTTTAGCACTGTTATCTGTAACAATGCAATGCCATTGCATTACTTTTTTACTAACTTTGCAAAATAATATGAAAGTCTTTTCTTCCATACTGGCACTTTTTATGATGGCGTTATTTCTAATGCCGTGTGCCGATATGTATGAAAAAGAGGTATTTAATAACCAGGAATATTCTACTGAAATAACACATCAGGATACTCACGACCATACAGAGAGCGACTTATGTACACCTTTTTGTTTATGCGGTTGTTGTGGAGTAGTTTCCGGAGTAGTTCTTCAATGGAACGTTTTTAATATAGGTAAGATAAAGACCTTTAATTTATCTAAGCCAAAAGTTTATTATAAATCTACCTTTATATCCCGCTATCTGGGGGAAATTTGGCAACCGCCAAAGGTTAATGCTTAATTTTTAATGTTTTAGTGATTACAGCTTGACGCAAACAGCGTTAGCTCGGCTTTTGGGCTATTTATATTGCCAAAAAACATAATCACTATGATTTTATCATTATTAATTCATCATTAATCGTAACAAAAAGTGTTAGATAATATTATAAAATTCTCTATAAAGAATAAGTTCATTATAGGATTGATGACCTTGTTTCTCATCATTTGGGGGGTATGGAGTGCCAAGCAAATCCCCATTGATGCCCAACCTGACATTACAAACAATCAGGTTCAGATTATTACCCTGTCGCCTACATTGGCAGGACAAGAAGTAGAACAATTAGTAACATTTCCCGTAGAGCAAAGTATCGTTAATCTTCCAAAAGTAGAAGAGATAAGAAGTGTTTCAAGATTTGGATTATCTGTTGTAACCGTTGTCTTTCAAGATAATGTCGATATTTATTTTGCACGACAGTTAGTAAGCCAACAGCTGAAAGAAGCACAAGACCAGATACCTGACGGGATTGGAACACCTGAACTTGCTCCTGTCAGTACAGGTCTTGGCGAAGTGTACCAATATATTCTTCATCCCAAAGAAGGCAGTGAAGACAAATATTCCGCAATGGATTTGCGGACAATGCAGGACTGGATTGTTGCCAGACAACTTTACGGTACTCCGGGAATTGCAGAAGTCAATAGTTTCGGTGGTTTGCTTAAACAGTACGAAGTTTCTATCGACCCAAACCGCATCAAGGCAATGGACGTTAGTATTTCCGATATTTTTACCGCCCTCGAAAACAACAACCAAAATACCGGAGGTGCATATATCGATAAGAAGCCCAATGCTTACTTTATTCGCGGGATTGGTCTGGTTACTTCATTGGAAGATGTAGGAAATATCGTCGTTAAAAATACAGGGACTGTTCCTGTATTCATCAAAGATGTAGCTGAAGTGAAATTCGGGAACGCTACCCGATACGGTGCAATGACCTATAACGGCGAGGTAGATGCTGTGGGAGGTATTGTGATGATGCTCAAGGGAGAAAACACTGCCACTGTCGTAAAAAACATCAAAGAAAAAATACCGGTTATCCAACAATCCCTGCCCGAAGATGTGGTCATAGAACCCTATTTGGATAGAATGAATTTGGTAGATAGAGCCATAAGTACTGTCGAAAAAAACCTTATTGAAGGAGCTTTAATCGTAATATTTGTATTAATTATTTTCTTAGGGAATTTCAGGGCTGGTTTAATCGTAGCGTCCGCCATACCGTTATCAATGCTTTTTGCATTGGGAATGATGCGGCTATTTGGTGTGAGTGCCAATTTGATGAGTATGGGGGCTATTGATTTCGGATTGATAGTGGACGGTTCCCTGATAGTCGTTGAGGCGACAATGCACCATTTGGGCTTACGGAAATCCACACAGAAACTTACGCAGACAGAAATGGACGAGGAGGTGTATGAATCTGCAAGAAAAATCCGTACAAGTGCGGCGTTTGGAGAAATTATTATCCTTATCGTGTATATCCCTATCCTTACTTTGGTCGGTATAGAGGGGAAAATGTTTACGCCAATGGCACAGACCGTAAGTTTTGCCATATTGGGAGCACTGATTTTGTCCTTTACCTATATCCCGATGATGAGTGCCTTGTGTCTGTCTAAGAAACCGATTACCAAAAGGAATTTTTCAGACAAAATGATGGACTATCTGCAAGGTGTTTATAAGCCTTTGTTAGAAAAAGCCATTCGGATAAAATATGTGGTTATTGCGATTGCCGTTGGACTTTTTACAATCAGCCTATTCCTTTTTTCACGGATGGGCGGAGAGTTCCTGCCAAAATTGGGCGAGGGCGATTTTGCTTTCCACTGTATCCTCCCACAGGGAACATCGTTAAGCCAAAGCGTGGAAACCTCTATGCAGGCATCTAAAATAATCAAGGAATTTGACGAAGTAAAAATGGTCGTAGGCAAGACAGGTGCTGCCGAAGTACCGACCGACCCGATGCCTCCCGAAGCGACCGACCTGATGATTATCCTAAAACCGCAGGACGAATGGAAAACAAAAAAATCCTATGACGAGCTTTCCAATGAAATGATGGAGAAACTTGAAGTTATTCCCGGTGTATTCTTTGAAGCCAATCAGCCGATACAGATGCGGTTTAATGAACTGATGACAGGTATCAGGCAGGATGTAGCCGTTAAGATATTCGGAGAAGACCTCGACAGTTTGTTGGTTTATGCCAATAAAGCGAATGCTATTATTCAAACAGTAGAAGGTGCGACTGCTCCGCAGGTAGAACGGGTAGCAGGTCTTCCCCAAATCAATATCGAATATGACCGTACCCGAATAGCCAATTACGGCTTGAATGTACAGGAAATAAACGATATTGTCAGCACTGCGTTCGCAGGTAAATCAGCAGGTGTGATTTATGAAAACGAACGAAGATTTGATTTGGTGGTACGGCTTGATGAAGCCCACCGCAGTTCCATTGAGGATGTGAGCAATCTGTTTATCCCACTACCAAACGGCGACCAAATACCGCTTTCACAGGTTGCAAACATTGATTACAAATTAGGGCCCGCACAAATCAGCCGTGAAGGCGGTAAACGCAGGATATATGTCGGCTTCAACGTACAGGGGCGGGATGTAGCCAGCGTTGTCAATGAAATTCAGGATAAATTGGCTGAACAGATTAAGCTACCGACAGGTTATTATTTTACTTATGGTGGTCAGTTTGAGAACCTCCAAAAAGCTACCGACAGATTGCTGATTGCTGTACCTATCGCATTGCTTTTGATTTTTATCCTGTTGTATTTCACATTCCATTCGTTTAAGGAAGCCGTTTTGGTATATACAGCTATCCCGATGAGTGCCATTGGAGGCGTATTTGCCCTGTTATTGCGGGATATGCCATTCAGCATATCAGCAGGTGTCGGATTTATCGCCCTGTTTGGTGTTGCTGTTCTGAATGGGATTGTACTGATTGCCACGTTCAATAGACTGGAAAAAGAGGGTTGGAACGAGATTATTCCGAGAATTATCGAGGGAGCTAAAACAAGGCTTAGACCTGTATTGATGACGGCATCTGTGGCAAGTTTAGGTTTTTTACCAATGGCGTTGAGTACAAGTGCAGGTGCAGAAGTACAAAAACCGTTGGCAACCGTGGTTATCGGTGGACTGATTTCGGCAACTGCCCTGACATTGTTCGTCCTGCCATTGCTGTACCTCGTATTTATGAGAAACCAAAAACCTCCGAAAAATAGTAAAACGAAAGCCATAGCACCCGTGCTGTTGCTGTTTGTGTTCTTGGGTTTTTCTCAAAACGGTAAGGCACAAACTCCGATGAGTGTAGATAGAGCTATTGAAGTAGCTGTGGAGACCAACCCTCAGCTACGTTCCAAAAATATGGATATTCAATCTGCCCAAAGCCTTAGCAAGACGGCGTATGAACTACCGAAGACCGATGTAAACTTCCAATACGGGAATAATGAGGGATTTGAATATAATGACGGTTTCCAAATTTCACAGACCATTCCCTTTCCGACACTTTTTGGGGTAAAGAAAAGCCTTGTCAAAGAGCAGGTCAAAGGGCAGGAATGGTCAAAGGCTTTGACAGAAAATGAACTGAAAAAGCAGGTAAGAACCTATTATTATCAGTTAGAGTATTTGGAGCATAATGCTTCGGTTTTGAAGCATTTGGATAGTATTTATGCCGACTTTATCCGTGTTGCGGAACTCCGGTATAAAACGGGAGATATAGGACGGATTGAAGTCAGTACGGCTGTTACCAAACAGGGGGAAATAAATATATTGCTCCAGCAAAACGAGGTTTTCAGGCAGAATGCCTATCAGAGCCTTAAAAACCTGATGCAGACACAGGAAGATTTTGCCATTGAACCCAAATCCGACTATGTACCATTACTGTTAACTTCTTTCATAGACAGTTCAGCTATTGAAAACCATCCAAGCATTCAGTTATTGTATCAGGAGGCTAAAATCGCTGAACAGAACAAGAAATTGGAACGGGCAAACAGCCTGCCTGATTTTACGTTCGGCTATAATAACATATCGCTGATAGGAATGCACAGTAAAAATGGTGTAGAGCAATTTTATGGCAGAGGACAGCGGTTTAGTTTTGTTGATGTAGGTATTACAATCCCCATTTTTACAACCACCAAAGCAAAAATCCGTTCCCTTGACTATCAGAAACAATCATTGGAACTGAATGCCCAATGGCAGCAGGAGCAGCTAAAAACGGAATTGGCAAATGCCCTGAAACAATACGAACAGAATGTTGCACAGTTTACCTATTTCAAGGAGCAGGCACTTCCCAATGCTGATGAAATCATCAATGCGGCAAAGTTAGGGTACAGTACCGGAGATATTTCTTATGTGGAATACCTCTTTGCCTTGCAGACAACAACCGACATTCAGCTTAATTATTTAAAGAGCATACAGCAAATCAACGAGGCTGTAACGCTTATCCATTCATTAATCAGTAAATAATACAAAATATGAAACGTATCACAAATAATATAGTTTTTAGCGTTTTTGTCCTCGTAGCCATCTTTGCTTTGAATGCTTGTACAAATAAACATTCGGAGGACGACGGACATAATCACGGCAGCGAAGCAGCAACAACAACGGACGAACACGAAGAAGAAGAAGAAAACGTTGCCGTACTGACCGATGAACAGATGAAAGCCGTAGGTGTCGAAATCGGCTCTATTGAGCAAAAACAATTATCCGCAACATTGAAAGCCAACGGTGGATTGAGAGTACCCAACAGCAACAAGGCAAATGCAACTTCAATGTTTGGTGGCGTTATCAAATCCCTCAATGTGGAGATAGGCGATTTCGTAAGGAAAGGTCAGGTCATCGCCACTATTTCCAATCCGCAATTCATACAGTTGCAGGAAGAATACCTAAGCATCAATAGCAGGATAGAATTTGCAGAGCAGGAAGTGGTAAGACAAAGAGAGCTGAACGAGGGAAATGCAGGTGCAAAGAAAAACCTGCAAAGTGCCACTTCTGAATTGAATACGTTAAGAACACGTAAATCCTCGTTGAACCAGCAAATCCAAATGATGGGCATTAATCCGGCTTCCTTGTCAAATTCCAGCCTTAAATCCTCGTTGGTTGTTACAAGCCCGATAAGCGGTACGATAAGTAACGTTTTTGCCAAAATCGGAAGCTATGTAGATGTGTCTTCGCCTATTGCCGAAATAATAGAGAACACAGCATTGCACTTGGATTTACAGGTATATGAAAAGGATATTCCCCTAATCAAAATAGGTCAGAAAATAGATTTTGTCGTAACCAACAACCCCAATAAGACCTATTCTGCCGAAGTTTATAGTATTGGTTCGTCTTTTAGCGGAGAGAGTAAGACCATTGCGGTTCACAGTAAAATTACCGGAGATAAAACAGGATTGATTGACGGAATGAGTATAACCGGAACGGTAAGTTCAGATGATGTGCTAAGTACGGCTGTGCCAAACGATGCGATTGTCAATGCTGACGGGAAATATTACATCTTTTTGGTCAAGGAGCAGGAAGAAGAACCACACGACCACAAAGAGGACGAGGCTCACGACCACGGTTCGGAAAAAGGAACTCAATTTGTAAGAGTAGAAGTCGTTAAAGGAGCTTCTCAATTGGGTTACACGGCGATAACGCCTGTAAGTGAAATTCCACAAGGTACGCATATCGTGGTAAAAGGTGCGTTTTTTGTGAATGCAAAAATGGATGATACGGCAGAACACGCTCACGGTCATTAAAATAGTATATAATGAAAAAAAGCATTGAACAAAAGCTGTTGTCAAAGAATACTAATCCGACCAGTATGCGGATATTGGTGTACGATTTCTTGGAGAAACAGCAAACAGCGATGTCCTTATCTGAAATCGAAAGCCATTTTTATAAAGCAGACAGAGTTACGATTTATAGGACTTTGAAAACTTTTGAGGAAAAGGGCATTGTACACAGCATTCAGGAGAACACTACGGTTAAGTATATTTTGTGCCACGATGGGTGTGATGAAGAAACACACAAGGATTGGCACTTACATTTCTATTGTAAGATTTGTAAACAGACGACCTGTAAGGAGGATTTCATAATACCGCAGAATGGAAGTCAGAATTACCGTATCGACGAAATAAAATTATTTGGTAAAGGTGTTTGTG
Organism: Flavobacterium sp. CBA20B-1; assembly: GCF_028473145.1. Taxonomy (NCBI): domain Bacteria; kingdom Pseudomonadati; phylum Bacteroidota; class Flavobacteriia; order Flavobacteriales; family Flavobacteriaceae; genus Flavobacterium; species Flavobacterium sp. CBA20B-1. The sequence goes on along the minus strand of NZ_CP092371.1, from coordinate 56,115 downwards.
AGAACTGTTTAAAGGAGAGTTTGCAATAGCATTGCAGGCTCTCCCTGTGTAACTTTACTATAAATTTAAATGTATTATGGACACCTATCTTAAAGAAACAAAAATTCTTGATTACTCAAACGTTTCTATACAAAGCCTTTTGGAGCAAAGGGGCTGGGGAAATTTGGACACTATTTCCAAAGTAAAGGCAATATACAATTTTGTACGGGACGAAATAAAGTTTGGCTACAATGTTTCGGACGATATTCCGGCATCAAAAATATTGCAGGACGGCTATGGACAATGCAATACAAAAGCAACTTTGCTAATGGCTTTGTTAAGAGCAACGGGAATACCGAACCGTATTCACGGTTTTACAATTGACAAAGCCTTGCAAAAAGGAGCTATTACGGGTATTTGGTACAAACTTTCGCCTAAGAACATCCTGCATAGCTGGGTTGAAGTTTGGGTAAACGAGCAATGGTATTTTTTGGAGGGCGTGATTTTGGATAAACCGTACCTCACAAAATTACAGGAACAGAACAGTGATTGCAAAACCACTTTCTGCGGTTTCGGAGTTTACACCGATAATTTTGAGAACCCGCCGATTGAATGGAGCCTCAATAATACGTTTATTCAAGACAAGGGTATTAATCAGGATTTTGGTGTATTTGTCACGCCCGATGATTTTTATTCAAAGCACCAGCAAAAGCTAAATGCTTTTAAGCGGTTTATTTTTCGCAACATCGTGAGGCATATAATGAATAATAACGTGGAAAGAATAAGAAATAAAAAAGTGTAATAAATCTAAAAAATTAAAGGCTATGATAAATACAGATAAAAATCATAAGCATACCTATGATGCACAAGGCAGAATGACTTGTTGCACACAGGAAGAAAAAATTTACACCCAAGCAGGTGCAAAAGAGTTGGTAAAAGAAAAGCATCAACACGACCATAGCGATGATGACGGACACGACCATTCACATTCGGGCAGTAACGATAGTGTTTTCAAGATGTTTCTTCCTGCCATTATTTCCCTTGTGCTATTGCTTACAGGTATCACAATGGATAATTGGCTTCCGCAGCAATGGTTTACAGGTTGGGTAAGGATTATTTGGTATGTGGTAGCGTATGCTCCCGTCGGGTTTCCTGTATTGGCAGATGCCGTGAAAAGCATCAGAAAGGGAGAAATATTTTCAGAGTTCTTTTTAATGGGCATTGCCACCATCGGGGCATTTGCCATTGGCGAATATCCCGAGGGCGTTGCCGTTATGTTGTTCTATGCCGTTGGAGAAGTTTTTCAAACAATGGCGGTTTCCAGAGCCAAAGCAAACATCAAATCATTGCTTGACCAAAGACCCGATGAAGTAACCGTTTTAAAAAACAATGAACCGCAAACCGTAAAGGCAGAAACTGTTGCCGTTGGCGAAATTATACAGCTTAAACCGGGAGAAAAATTAGGCTTAGACGGAGAACTGTTGTCCGAAACGGCATCGTTCAACACCGCAGCACTCACAGGCGAAAGCAAACCCGACACCAAAGCCAAAGGAGATACGGTTTTGGCAGGAATGATAAACCTTAATACCGTTGTACAAGTGAAGGTTACAACCGCATATACGGATAGCAAGTTGAGTAAAATTTTGGAATTGGTACAGAATGCCACTTCACAGAAAGCACCGACTGAATTGTTTATCCGCAAGTTTGCAAAAATCTATACCCCTATCGTGGTACTGTTAGCGGTTGCTATTTGTGTGCTGCCTTATTTTTTCATAACAGATTATCAGTTTAAGGATTGGTTGTACAGAGCTTTGGTATTCCTGGTTATTTCTTGTCCTTGTGCATTGGTTATAAGTATTCCATTGGGTTATTTCGGTGGTATTGGAGCAGCGAGCAGAAACGGAATACTGTTTAAAGGAAGCAGCTTTTTAGATGCCCTTTCCAATATCCAAAATGTGGTAATGGATAAAACGGGTACAATGACAGCCGGCGTTTTTAAGGTTCAGGAAGTGGTATTTGACAAAGCGTTCAATCCAGACGAAATTCTGCAATTGGTCAATGTTTTGGAAAGCCACAGTACGCACCCCGTAGCGACAGCTATTCACGAGTACGTCGGCAAACCGGATAATACAATCCGCTTGGTAAATACGGAGGAAATCGCAGGACACGGACTGAAATCAACCGTAAATGGAAAGGATTTGTTGGTAGGGAATTTCAAACTGATGAACAAGTTTGGAATACAATATGACTTAGACCCGAACAGTATTGTTTATACAACTATTGCCGTGGCTTACGACAACAAATTTGTTGGTTACATCACTATTGCCGACAGCATTAAAGAAGATGCACAGGAAACCATAAATCTATTGCATAAGCTCAATGTAAAAGCGACTATGCTTAGCGGAGATAAAAGTACAGTGGTAAAGTATGTAGCAGAGCAGTTAGGGATAGACAATGCTTTCGGGGATTTATTGCCCGAAGATAAAGTAAACAGGGTTAAAGAAATCAAAGCCAAAGGCGAAAGTGTTGCTTTCGTTGGCGATGGCGTGAACGATGCTCCCGTTGTGGCATTGAGCGACGTAGGTATCGCAATGGGCGGTTTGGGAAGCGATGCCACCATTGAAACGGCGGATGTGGTCATACAGGACGATAAGCCAAGCAAAATTCCTGTGGCAATCAACATCGGAAAAAAGACAAAGAAAATCGTTTGGCAGAATATTACTTTGGCATTTGTAGTAAAAGGAATTGTATTAGTACTTGGTGCAGGTGGATTGGCTACAATGTGGGAAGCTGTTTTTGCTGATGTGGGTGTAGCATTATTGGCTATCCTTAATGCGGTACGAATACAGCGGATGAAATTTTAAACTAAAACTACGAGCGACAATTTTTCAATAAAAAAAAAAAGTAGTTCAGTTTACAGAACAAACGGCATTTTTATAAGAACAATCCGAAAATGTTTTGTTTGATATATGGGAAGAAAAAGCAATGGATAATGTCACCTATTGCCAAGAGTTGATAAATAAAATATTGAAATTCCCTGATGCCAAGTTCCCTGATTTCTTTTCACATCATTGCGATTTTGTGGAAGACCCAATAAAATGATTGAACAAATTTGAAAAACTGATTTCAGAAAATGAAGAATCATTTGTTACAACTACCAAGCGTAGGCGGATCATGAAATGCTATACTATTATAGAAAGCAAACGCAAAGAATTAGAAGTATTAAGAAAACGACACACCAACACCAAACCACCAATGCAATAGATCAATGCCGAGTGTGAGGAGTGATTTTTTTATTTAGGGAAGTAAAAAGTAAAGTAAACCGTATGGGGGATTATACAGATAAGATAATGTTTTTGACCAATGAAAAGTTTGATTATAAATAGGCAAGCTTAGATTTCATCAATCCAAAACTACCCGATTATTCAGACCAATGCCAAAAAGAGATAGACCAGATACAGCATTTATTTCGTTTAACCGATAAATTTTCTAAACAACAGATGCAAAAGAATACCAACGGCATTCCGTTCAATAAGCTGAAAATAAACTGTAACATCAATCAGTTGGTAGATATATTTTACCAACTCCACAGGGAATTATTTACAGAAGGCAAACCCATTATTGACGGTAATATAAATGATTTTGTTGCAGTCATAGTAAATTCATTCACAGATACAGACGAGGAAGAAGAAAAACCGAGCTTCATAGATAGGTTAGAAACCTTTTTAAACTACCGTTATAACTTTCGCTATAACGTAGTTTCGGGAAAATTGGAATACAAGGCTACAAAAGCTACGTTTTGAAATCTGTAACGGATTTTGTAGAAAATTCCATATTGAGAGAAATACTCAAAGCAAAAGTAAAATGCAACATCAATACATTACGTAATTTGTTACGTTCCGATTATTGCGAACAGTTCGACCCATTCAAAATTATTTTGATAACCTGCCAAACAATGAAGATGAAACCGACTACATCACAGAGCTTGCCAACACCATTATCAGCACAAATCAGGATTTATGGCAGGTATGTTTCAAAAAATGGTTTGTCGCAATGGTAGCCTGCGTAATCAACGAAAAAGTAACCAACCAAACCGTAATCGTATTCAGCGGAAAACAAAGCGTAGGAAAAACAACGTGGATAGAAAAGCTGATATCAAAGTCTTTAAAGGATTATATGTTTTCGGTGACAATCAAGCCAAATAATAAAGATACCTTGATACACTTGGCAGAATGTATGCTAATCAATTTGGACGAAATCGAAAACTTAAACCTTACCGAAATCGGTACACTCAAAGAGCTGATAACAAAAACGCATATCCGTATGCGTAAAGCTTATGGACATAACAACGAACCCCTTACACGCAGGGCATCGTTTGCAGGCAGTGTAAACACCACCTAATTTTTAAATGACACAACAGGTTCGAGGCGTTTCCTTTATTTGGCCTTAAAAATAAAATTGTACTACCATTTATTTTGGGAGGAGTCGTCTGATTAGTATTTTCTTCTTTGTCATTACTATTAACGAAGGTTGTTGGAAAACTAATTTTCCATTTTTTTTCTTTTGAATTCCACATTAAATATGTTCCATCAAATCCTTCGAGAAAAATAATTTCAAATTCGTCGTTTCCATTAGTTTCATAACTAGGATTTGTTCCTAGCATTTCAATCTTAAATCCAATTTTTCTTAAAGTTTTCCAATCATCATTTTCAGGAAGTTTGTTATTTTGGGTTTTATACTTATTTATATTTTCAATGAAAGTGTTTCCATAATTTATGTCTGATTTTTTGGTTATTTCAAATGGAAAATTCCAATAGATAATTAAAGAAACTATTGATATTATAAAAATAGAAATTAGAATGAAATTGCCTTTTTCAATGTAGATTTAGTTTGGTAAAATTGCCACTAAGGGCAGTTATAGCAAGATATGCGAATGTTTTTAATCTTTGTTTTGCTTTATATATTTCAAATATAAGTATTCTTTTAACATATCAGAACTAATTATTTATGTTTCAAATTTTTCTGAAATTATATGATATATGGTTTCCATTACAATAAAGTTTCTTTTTAATATATAAAAATATATGTATATATAAATATATTTAAATTGTATTAAATGTTAAAATTTAAAATTAACATAAAAAGGAGTGTATAGTTAGAAAAAAAATTTTAACTTGGGTTTTGAAAAAGAAAATCCATGAAAAAGAAATTAATTTATATGTCGATAGTGACTTTTGCTATCGCACAGAGTTCTATTGCTCAGAACCTTGATTTACAGACGCCAGCGAATAATCTTAAGCAACAAATTTCATCAATATTTCCTATTGTTGCATGTATTCTATTTGTAGTTGTTGCCCTAGTTAATTTAGGTCATTTTACCAAAGAAGGTGGCGACTGGAAAAAGGGTGTTTTTAACATTGTTCTTTACTGCGTTATCGTAGGGGTTATTGTTAGTTTATATCAGTATATAGGTTCCACAAGTTTATAATTTTAAAATACTTTCTGGCTATGAGAAAGATTAAGAATTATAAACACTTTAGAAAAGAACCTTCTATTTGGGGTATGAATGTTAAGGCTTTTATGGTTTTTATAATTGTTGTTATATGTTCATTAATGACATTAACAACCGGAGTTTTCATTCCTAAACTTATAGTTTTATTACTAATAATAGGAGTTTCTTATTTGGTTTGTGTTTCCCTTCTTTCTAATAAAGGATTGTTTTCAAGTGTATCAGATGAAAAGTTACCAAACAAAATATCGAAGTACGAATGATACTACATTAGCTATAGATCAAAATAAAATTTGGGCAGCCAATGGAGTGTTTGCTATGGCATTTCATGTTGATTTGCCTGAAAAATATTCTTTGGGAGAAGATGATCTTGAAGCTATTAATGATTTTTGGCATAAAGCGTTTAAATATCTGCCTACAAATACGATTATTTGTAAACAGGATATTTATGCTCAAAATAATTTCAGTACGCATACTTGGTCTGATACTAACTTTTTGCAAAAATCTACTAAAAGTTATTTTAATAATCGTCCTTATTTAGAACATTCCTGCAATCTATTCTTTGTACAATCAAGTATCGATACGTTTTTCAATGATAAAATTCAAAATCCTTTTAAACGGCTAACTAAAAAGAAATTTACCCAGTATGACGATAAAATCAGAAGTTTTATAGACGCTGTTGAGAATACCATTTCCTTTTTGATTAATCAAAAACTTAACAGTGGTAATGCGTTCCGTATTCAACCTTTTACTTTTGAGGAAACTATGGCGTATGAAGATTTCTTTTTCAATGGTTTTACACATGATGTAATTACGGATCGTATTTTTGAAAAAGATCATATTCAGATAGGAGATAAATTTTTGGCAGCTGTTTGTATCAACGATGAGAAGCAAATGCCTGAAACTATTAATTCGTATAAATTAGATAAAGACTTCTCCACTGCAAATTATAAATTCTTTCAAAGTAATGGTGATATTTTTGGGTTCGATTTAAACTTCGATCACGTGTATAATCAAATCATTTTTATTGATGATAGTAAGAAGCACACTCGTGATTTAGAAAAAAGAAATGAACAACTGGAGAAGTCCCAAAGATTTTCTAATGAGAACAAAATTGGGTTTGATCAAACCAAATTAATAATAGAAGATGTAATCAACGAGCGAGATCATGTACAAATTGTTCGTGGCCATAATAACATTATTGCTATGGCATCGAATATTGAAGATTTAAAAATACGTACGAATCAAATTATTCAAAAGTGCCGAGAATTAGATATTAAAGCGTATTTACCTATTTCGAATTATTTGAATGCTACCTTTAATTACTCATTCCCTTTGTTTGCACAGTATTTTTCTAATCGACAAACTTATCGTGCAAATTTAGATTTAGCTGTTTCGTTATTCAATAATACCACGAATTATAAGAGCGATAAAGAAGGGATTTTATTCAATTCTCGCTTTAATTCTAATATTCCTGTGCGAGTGGATACTTGGGATGAAAACAAAAAATATATGAATGCGCGAAACTTCTTCATTGTTGCTCCTACAGGTTATGGAAAGTCGTTTTTAGCGAATCATATTTTTAGAAATTTTAATGAACAAAATAACAGTAAAACCGTTATTATTGATTTGGGAGGATCTTATAAAAAGCTATCTGCACTTTATCCGGATACAGCTTATATTACCTATCAAGAAGGACAAAGCTTAGGTATTAATCCTTTTTTTATAGAGGGAGAAATATCTTCTAAAAAGATTGAAGAATTAACGCTCTTTGTTCAAACGCATTACAGAAGGGATCGGCTTCCAAGTCAGAAAGAAAGTACTGCCCTAAAAAAAATTATAGAATATTATTATCAAACGAAAAACAGAAATAATGATTCGTGTTTTTCCTTTTTAAACTTTGTTGATTTTGTAGAAAATTCAAAGGATAATCTTTTATCTACTTTAGAAATTGATTCGGATTATTTTGATTTAAGAGAGTTCCTGTTTTTGTTGTCTGATTTTAGAAAAAATGGATTGTATGAGTTCCTTTATCGGGAAGATGAACATACAATTATTCAATCATTAACCGATAAAAGAATTATTGTTTTTGAGTTAGACGAAATAAAGGATAATGAGCTTTTGCTTACTATTATGTTGCAGTTAATCGGGATTACTATTGAGGATATTATTTGGAAAGATAAATCCACAAGAGGATATATCTTTTTTGATGAATTCGCTAAACAATTAAAATTCGAAGGAGTTTTAAATAAAGTGGAATATTTCTTCCAAGCGGTACGTAAACAAAACTCGGCAATTGGTATTGTTCTACAATCAATTACCCAATTACCAGAAAATACTACCGCCCAATCTATTATTGAAAATACTCAAATGTTATATGTTCTCAATGCTAAAGATTACCGTGAAATTCAGAAGCGTTTTCATTTATCGGAGCACGCGTATAATCAATTAGTTTCTATACAAAGTAATTTTTCTGCGGAACGTCCCTACTCGGAAGTTTTTATTATGCGTGGAAATGTTCACGGTGTTTATCGATTAGAAACTCCTCAGGAAGTGTTTTGGGCATATCAAACGGAAGGTAGTAAGAATCAAGAACTGATGAATTATTACGAAGAGTATGGTGATATGGAAAAAACAATTACAAAGATGATAAGTAATAAATAATTTAAAAAAAATAGGCTATGAAAAGAATTTTTTTACTCGTTGCATTATTAGTTGGTATAAGTAGTAATGCACAAATGGTAACCATAACTGAAGCACCAGCCACCGATATTTTATTAGGTGAGCAAATTGCAGACGGCTTGAAAAGTCTACAGGTGTCAATGGATAATTACGAATTGGTAAAATCGAATGTAGAAAAGGTTGAAAAGGTGAATTCATATATCGGTCAATTGCAGTTGATATCCGATATGATTGATCGGCAGCAAGAAGCCATCAAAAATGCCCAACAGGTTCAAAAACTGATAAAGAATATTAAAAATGTTTCTACTGCAAATTCTACAATGAATTCAGTTTCTAATTCGCTTACTGCAATTAATAATTCGGCAAAGATGATTAACAAAATTACTTCATCTGGATTCTTTAATATGAGCGACAAAGAACGTATTGATATGTTGGAGAAAGAGAATCAAATAATATCATCTAATGCAAGAAAAATAAAGAGTAAGCTGTACATTCTTAAAAATTTGTAGATGGAGGCGTTTGATTTTTCATTTATAAATAGCCTTCGGCAATCCATTGAAAGTGAAAATATTTTAAACTATACCATTACTGGGTTTAAGGCATTTGCTATTGCTTTGTTGGGTTTGAAATATTTAGGAAAGTACTTTCAAAATATGGATCATGAAGAACCTCGTTTAGGTGGCTTTATGGAAGTTTTAGGGGCAGGTATGATTATTATTTCAGCTGATTGGATTATCGATATGATTGAAAATATATTTGCTCAAATCGATGATTCTATAACCACCAAAACCGTTCCTTTTAATACAGAGGTATTCACTAATGCGATGCTTGAACTACAAATGTTACAAGATGGATGTTCGGGGTTTGACTGTATTAATGTCTTTATTGATTCGTTTGTCGCCAATTGTATCATCGTCATATTCTATGCGATTTATTGTTTGTTATGGGTGTTGGATAATTTGGTATATGGGTTTTATTTGATTGAACGGGTGTTTCTAATTCAGATTATGAGGTTCATTTTTCCATTAGCAATTGTATTTTCTCAGCTAGATGGTACAAAAGACTTTTTTTACCGCTGGATTAAAAAATATGTAGGGATTCTACTATTGCCCATACCTTATATGGCCATATTTCATTTATCGAATTTAGTGATGACACATACCTCACAAATTCAAAGTATAAACCCTGATGATCCTGCTAATTTAACCAAGAGATTATTACTCTATATCGCAGGTTTGGGTATATCATTTTTCTTGAAAATTAAATTGTTCAGTGGCACAAAACGATTAGTAGATAATTTATTTAATTAGTATGAAAGTAGGAGAAAACATATTTTATAAACTAAAAAGAAACAATGTAGCCGTATACGTTATGGCTGTAATTACGTTGGTTTCTGTAGTGTCGGCAGTATATTTCAGTTACCAAACATATCTACATAGTCGCAATCATGTGTATGCTATTGATAGTACAGGTCAAATGCTACCACTTACTCTAATTGATGAAAAGAAAGACCGTATTAGGCAAGTAATGGCAAATGCCGATTTATTTGTCAATTACGCCTACGATATTGACGCTTTTAATTATAAAGATAAGAAAGAAAAATTAGCGTGGTTGTTAGATAATAATGTAATCAGGATTTTTAAGAATAAAGAGAATGCCGGCTATTATAATCAGTTGCTGCAATACAATATTATTCAGCACGCAAAAGTACTTCCTGAAACGATGCAGTGGTCGGAGGAAAATGGAAAATATACGCTACGATTTATAACTCAAATTCAAATTATTAATACAGGACAAAAGCAGGTTTATAATATTCAAATTAAGCTGAGTATGATTGATGTGTCCATTAATTATCCATACAATCCTTATGGGCTTTTGATAGTTGATTATGTAGAAGAAAGTAAGGTTTTAATTCAAGATGTTGAACAGTTAAAAGAAATGGAATAGATGAATTGGGATTTTAAAAATTTAAGTGAAGAAGATAAATGTAAATTCATTGTTTATACCATTTTCGGAATTATATCAATAGGTGTAATTGGTATTGGTTTTTCGTTCGCAGGTGGTGAGGATTCATCAAATAAGGAAGTTAGTACTATGGATATTCCTTTATCTTCAAAAAAAGAACAGTACGAAACAAGGCTACAAGCTTTAAAAAAATTTGATACCGTTAGGGGGGATCCAAATCAACGAATGACTCAATTTTTTGCAAGAAAAAAGGAGAATGATATAGAGGGTAATATAGATTACTTTAATCAGAATAAATCGGAAACAAATTTTAATACTAGTTATGAACCGATTCATCAGCAAGTAGATAATACTACTCCAGTCCGAAAATCGAATTACAACCGATACGGAAATTCATCCATGTGGCAAGTAGAAGAACCTCAAAATAGTAACATTGGGTATTCATCAGCCAATAATTACGTTGAAAACAGAGTACAGCAAATGGAACAACGTACTACTGTTCAAACTACCGAAACTTATGTGAAGAATGTTGTTTCCGTAGAACAATCAAAAAAGGAAATATTCGAAAATGGCAAACAAGTACGAAATGGTACGATTCAGGCAGTTGTTAGAGGTACACAAGAAGTTAAAAACGGACAAACGTTACGGTTTCAAACCAATGCAGATGGTTTTATTGGTGGAGTCAAAATTCCACGTAATACGTCCTTATTTGGTATTGTTCGCTTTAATCAATATCGTGCCGAAATTACCATAGAAACTACAAATATTAATGGATCTATCGTGCCTGTTAATCTAGTAGTTTATAGTAATGATGGTTTAAAAGGAATTCCCATCTCTTTAGATGAAAGTTTAAAACAAGGAAGAAATAGCGCAGTGGATGATGTGGCTAGAAGTGGTGGTATTTTAGGTAAAGTGGGAAGTGTTGTGGGCAGTGTAGTATCTAATAAAGTTAAAGAACCTTCTGTAAAATTTATTGATAATCAAAAAGTCTTATTAATTCAAAAATGATAAAGTTATTTTCAATCGCATTACTATTAATCGGATTTAAGGTAAATGCACAGATACAAGTTTTAAAAGCCTCAAAAGATAAATTCATAACGGTACAATTCCCTGCGAAAGTTGATTTTTATCAAAACTCTGTGTCTATACACGATAAATTCGGAATTCGGCAAGTAGATGATATTTTGTTTATACAATTTCTTGAACCAAACGTTCAGGAAACCAACTTATTTGTAAAAACAGTTGATAATAAAACATACAATTTTTTATTACGATACGATGAAGATCCAACAGACCTTACTGTTCGAATTGATGCAGGAAATATAACGAATGAATCGCAATCAAACGCTAAATCATTACCGGTTAATAGTTCCAACATAAGTCAGAAGCTTTTGAAGGAATCTGGATATATAAAAAGCCGTAATATCTCATCTTATAAAAATATCAAGGTTATTTTAAATGGTATTTATGTGAATAGTGATAAGATGTATGTTTTAATGCGAATTGATAACAATAGCAATATCAATTACGATGTGAATGCCTTCAAATTTTATATTACTAACTCCAAAGGTATTGCTACGAGTGAACAAACAGTTGATGTTAATATTCTCCAAGTAACTCCTGATTTAAAAGCGCTTCCTAAAGGTAAAAATAAAATAGTTTTTATGTTCGATAAATTCTCTGTAGGAGATGACAAACAACTTCTGTTTGAATTAACAGAGAAAAACGGAGATAGGAATTTAAGTTTCAAAATTTTAGCATCATTAATTGATAACGCACGCTATTACAATTAAAAAATATGACTATGAGAAAGATATTATTGTTCCTTTTCGGACTTTTCTATGCATCAACTTTTGCTCAAACACATTACGCAGGGCAATATAGCTTAGGGTTTAATTATGGATTTGTAAATAATGGAAAAAACTATAATATAAACGTTCAAAAGCTTATTGGAAATAAATTCTTTGGAATGCGAGCCGATTTGGATCTTTTGCAGCAAGATTATAACCTTGCATTTTTTGGTTCAACCGTGTATCAAGGAAATTTTAATAGCAAAAGAGTGGGTATTGCAGGTACTTATTCGCTTGAAAAAGTAATTCCCCATCCTTTCTATTTACAGCTATATATTGGTGGAATTTATAGTAATGAAGAACTTAAGAATTTTGATCTTCCTGAAGGAGCCATGCCTTCATACAACCGAAATAATTTCGGCGCATATGGGGGTACAGAATTAGAATTTGTTCTTTTTCCAGCTCTCTCATTAACTGGCGGGGTTAAGTATCACAACATTTTTAAATCTACTATTGATAAAGAAATAGTTTTTGGGCAAGTAGGTCTCAAAATAAACTTTTAGTCTAACACATTTAAATTTTTTATGCTATGAGAAAGATTTTAAAATTATTTGTTTGCTGCATGCTTCTTATAAGTTGCTCAGATGAAGAAAATCTTATTAGTGGAAATTCTGATTATAAATTTCCTTTTGAAATTGTTATTACAGGAGAGAGTAATTCGGTAAGTAATATTCCTTTTGATATTACTATTCATCCGTTAGAATTGGGCGAGATTGAAAACCCTAATCCAGATTACAAATTCAAATTTACGATTATGGACGCACAGGTAAAAAACGGAGAAACATTACTTACAAATGGTACTTGGTTAAATTATGACGAGCTAACCGATGGTAAGTTAACGTTGATTTTTAATTCTAATAACAATTCTTCTGCGAAAACCTTGACTATTACTATGATAAATAGCCAAGGATATGAAACAACCCAGACTAAATCTTTTGGCATTACCAACCAAGAACTAGATTTTGAAGTAAGCCTTGTAGATAGTCAGCTTAATCCGTTTTCTAATAATGTGATTCCTTACGATCAGCGTGAAAATACATTGATTAAAGTTGAAAACGTAGTCAGTACAAATCCAATTATCGGGGTAAAATTTCAAAGCAATGCTATTTTATCTGTAAATGGAAATCCTATTACAAATTCTACTGTTATTCCATATGGTTCAGGTGTATTTACAATTAAATATAAAGATGATAGTTATGGTGTACAACCTATTAATGTTATTGCTATGGATCAGCAAAATAATGAGGTTACCAAAGGGTTGATTGTTGATTTAAAGTATAAAGTGTTTGATGTGAATTTTACATGGGGAACAAGTCAATCTGTTACTACAAATACCACTAATTTGATTGAGTTTTTTGTGACAGGCAATTGGAACAGTAGCCCTTATCACTTCACAAGAACAAGTGGAAGACAAGATAAGTACATTAAAGTTAATATTCAAAAATATGACCCTTCAGAGACTTTCCATGTGGAATTTACGCAAAATCCTACGGGATTATTAACTTATAGTTATGGTATTGTAAATGAACCTTTAGATACGAATTGGCAAGGACATTATATCCTGGAAGAAGGATCAAACTATTTAAAAATAGATACCAATTTTGGAGCTCAGGCTACAACAATTTGGGGAGCTGGTACTGCTACTTTTAAAGTTGTTAGCAGCAATGGTGATGAAAAATCAAAAACATATAATATAAACGTGTATTTAAACGGATCTTTAAATTAAAATAATTGTATATGAAAAAGTTAATCTTATTTGTTTCTGCTGCATTTATGTTTATTTCTTGTAGCGATGATGATTATGCAGTAAAAAATGAAAAATATATTTCTGCTTTAAAAATAGAAAGTTCATTTGCTTCTATTGATAAAAATGAAATCCCTGTTGATTTTACATTTTATTCGACCTCAGATGTTGAATCTGTAACTATAAATATTGATTTTGACGGAGAAGTCAAATTAAATGGAAATATTGTAAACGGTAATTTTCAATATCACATAAATGATGATGTGACATTAACCCCTAATGAGTACGGAAGAACCAAAGCTATTGTTTCTTTACCTGAGCATGGTACCTTTTCAATAAAAGATTTTTACACTATTGAATCAAATGGTCAGCCGTATGTATTTGTAAATAATTTAATTAACCGAGCACCAGAACATTCAAACGGTAAAATTTATTATGAAACAACCGATGGTAATTCATATTCTGTAAATAAAGTCCAGTTAGTAGTATTAAGTGCACAACCATATGAATTTACAATTGATGAAAATAATTCCATCTTAAATTCTTCAACTAGTGTTTTTCAAGGAAGTGATTTATTGTCAACATTCGAGTTAGGACTAAAAGACCAAAACTATGGTTCTAATAGTTTCAAATTTAACTTTGTAAACGGACATGAAGTTGAATATCCTTTTAACTATGTGAAAACTTACATAAAATAATTATTAAAACAAAAGAGCGTTTTCATCGCTCTTTTATTTTGTAATAATATATCCCTTTTGGCAGATAATTTTTAAGAATATGAGGATTACTAAATTTGAATAGTTCATCTTTATTTATGGTTTGATCTTTTTCATTCCGGATAATCTTAAAATCGAAAAAAGAATATTTAAAATATAATGGTTTCATTTGATGCTCCTTATAGAAATTGAAAATATAGTTAATGGCAATAAACGTAGGTACATACGCTTGGGTTTCTTTAGGCATATAAGGGCGTAATTTCCAGTAGTTTTTGGTTTTATAGCTCTTTATTAAAGCTTCAATTTTTCCAGGTCCGCAATTATAAGCCGAGATTGCTAAATTCCAGTCTCCAAATTTATTATATAAATCTTTTAAATAACGTGCTGCCGCATCTGTTGAAGCAACAGGATCATAGAATAAGTCAACATAGTTATCATTATACAATCCGTATTGTTTACCTGTTTCTGGCATAAATTGCCAAATTCCCTTAGCTCCTGCTGATGATACTGCTCGTGGGTTTAAGTTTGATTCAACAATGGCTAAATATTTCAATTCTTTGGGTAAACCATATTGCGCTAATTTTGATTCAAATAATGGAAAATAATAGGTTGAAAGGCCAATTATTTTAGGTAGCCATTTATAAGACAGGTATTTTTTTACATAATAATATGTGACATCATTGTATTCTATATCAAGAGATGTTTTATTATTTAAAAAATAAAAATTCTCTTTATAAATATTTAGTGATAAATTAAAAATATTGTTCGTATTTTCGTTTAGTTGTATACTATTAAGAAATTTGTCATCATTTTTTAAAAAAATGGTATCTTGAGATTGCGAATAGCTTTTTTCTGAGAGGATTATTAAAACGTATATGATTATAATAATCTTTTTCATATGGAAATTAACAAGTTTAGAAAGCAAAATAAATTAACGCAAAAAAGAATCTCTGAAATTCTCGGCTGTCATCATAAAACAATTGCTTATATGGATAAACGAATGGATGAGCATCTTTTTATTCAATATTTAAAAGTACTTCGACAACACGGTTTTGATGTAAATGAATTCATTGATTATCAAATTACTCTTACTGAAAAGTCACCTGAAACCGAATAATCAAATATAAGAATTTTCATTTTGAGGTGTTAAAAAAAGGAGTCTATATTGAGGAATATGTTATATTTATATTTTAAAGTTTTCAGGAAAAAGCTGTATCGGTTGAATACTAAGCTTTTATAAAGATTATCAAAAAAGTCAGGTAACGATTTGGTAACGGTGCTTATTGCTTTGTATTTCAACGTGTTTCCGTTAGCTCAAAGCAAATATACGAATTTTTTGTTTCTCAAAAACAAATAAACATTTTATTCCCTATCGGGATTACAGGACAAGAGAAAAGGGCTTGCAAAGCCCTTTTCACATAATAATGATAGAATAAACTCTGTCTTTCGTCCTTGTTCTTCCGTTTTATTCAAATACGTTCACAACAGCTTAATACCTGTATTTTCATTATCCTGTCTGTTTCTATTAGTTAAAATAGGGAACTTAACGACTACTTTGCCAATTTCAATATTCTATATGCCCCTCTTGCCACTACTACAAATACAATAGCTCCGATAATCAAATCGGGATAGCTCGAGTTTAACCAATTGACCAAAATTCCTGCAACGATAACCCCCGAATTGATTATAACATCGTTTGACGTGAAAATCATCGAAGCCTGCATATGGGCTTCTTTACTCTTGTTCTTTTGCAATAGGTAAAGACAAAGTACGTTTGCTATCAATGCCAAAACAGAAACAATAATCATTGTTTTGAAATCGGGCATCGCTTCTATTCCGATAAAACGTCTGATAACTTCAACAAAACCGATAACGGCTAACAGGATTTGAAAGTAACCTGCAAATTTGGCGATATTGTTTTTTCTTGCAATCGTACCCCCAACAGCAAACAAAGCCAATGCGTAAACGATGCTATCGGCAAGCATATCCAAGCTATCCGCTACTAATCCCATTGAGTTGGAAAAAATACCGAACAACATTTCCAATCCAAAGAAAACGAAATTGATAATCAATACCGTCCATAGTAGTTTCCGTTGGCTATTGCTTGTATCTGTTTCAACAACTGCGTTAGTTTCTTCGGTTGAAATCAGCGTTGTATTTAGGTTCAAGGTTTCCAAAGCTGAAAAAATCGGCTCTGGGTTTCCACTATGGTAAACATTTAGTTTTCTATTGGGAATATCAAATTCCAATGACTTTACCGTATCAAAGTTTTGCAGTTTCATACGGATTAATTGCTCCTCACTTGGGCAATCCATTTTTGTTATATTAAATATGGTTTTATTCATCTTCTTAAAGTCTAAATTTTATTCCTCCGTTAATTACAAATCCGTCTAATGGTGCATAGATGTCTTTAAAAACAGGGTTGGTTATTGTACCTGTATAAATGTTGTCGAAACGTGTCTGTCTTGTATCAAAGAAATTTTCAAAGTTGATGTACAAAGAAAACCGTTCCCAAATTTTTTCAGCCATAAAGCCACATATAACATAGTCTTTTCCTGTTGTTCCGTCATTGAGCTTTTGCGGACTAAAATAATAGGCTTCCAAACCGATTTTCCATTTATCCTCTATTTCATACATAAGTACAGAGTTAATGCGGTGTTTTGGTGTTAGTGGATTTTCGGTATTTGTTCCGTTTTCAATCAATCGGGTATCGGTAAAAGTGTAGCCCAAAAACAATTTAAAATCATCATAACCGATTTTGATATTTGTTTCTGTTCCTTTGGTATGAATGTAGCCCGATGAATTGATGAACTGATATGTATTTGTAGCTATATTTTGAAGCAACAAAGGGTTATCCAAATAGGTGTAAAAGAATAAATGATTTATGCTGAATGTCCAATCATCGCCAATATTAGTACGGTAATTTATATCTGCATTTGCTCCGTAGCTTTTTTCCAATTTATTGGTATTATCGTCAATAGGCATTACGTTTTGATATTGTATGCGTTCGCTTTCTTCTGTAAAAATGGTTGGTGTTTTGTAGCCAAATCCGCCCCCGATACGTGAAGTCAATCCGTTTGCAATCTGAAACAATGCCGATACTCTCGGTAAAAAAACAGCTCCGTAATCTATCACGTAATCCGTTCTTAAACCTGTTTCCAATTGAAGCCAATCCGTAGCCTTAAAAGAATTTTGAAAGAAAGCCCCGAATGTGGTTTGGTTGTAATCTCTCAACGGAAATGCGGTCATCTGCTTTTCTTTAAAATTGTCCGTCCAAATATTAACGCCTGTTACCCATTCTGACTTTTCTTTGCTGTGGGTATAGCTTGCTTCCGTAAAAGTGGCTGTTTGCGTTCCCTCAAACTCGTAATTGGGAATAGCTGTATTGCGGTTAAAATAACTTACGCTGTTCTTTATCTGTACAAAACGGTTTTCGTTTACCGTATGGTCAAAAACAAATTGGGTAGAATAGCGTTGTGTTTTGTTTTCTTCAAAATATTGGTGTGTGTTATCGCCTTTGCCTTTGATGTAAAGCATATCGCCACCCAAACGGTTTTCAATGGTGGTGTTAATGTCGAAGTTCATTTTTGTTTTATCATTGAAGTAAACAAATAATTTAGGGTTCAGTACATACCTTTCAAATTGGGGAATGGCAGAAAGCCCGATTTGTGCAGGGTCATAAGCTCCGTTGCGATTATGCGAAGCAAATATTGTCGTTCCGATTTTCTTAAACTTCTGTCCGTAAAAACCATTGATGTCTAAACCCCTGCCCGATGTTCCGTTTAAATGAAAACGCAAATCCCTTTCTTCCGTTGGTGTCTTGGAAATCAGATTTACCAAACCTGCTATTGCTCCACCACCGTACAGCGTAGATGTTGAACCTTTAATAACTTCAACCTGCTTTAAGTCAAGCGGTGGAATTTGCAACAAACCCAATCCTCTCGAAGCACCCGAATAAATAGGAAAACCGTCTTTTAAAATTTGCGTATATCGTCCGTCAAGCCCCTGAATACGAATACTTGCATTGGCACTTGTGGGCGATGTGGTTTGTACGTGGATGCCTGTGCTTTCTGCCAAAAGCATACGAATATCCCCTGCTTTCATATTGCCTTTTTCGTCTAACTCCTCACTTCCTATAAACTCAATACGTGTGGGGATATTTTGGATAGTTCTTGTACTTCTTGTTGATGAAATAACGATTTCTTCCAAATCTTCCGATTGTTCATAAAGTAGGATTTCAATCGGAGCTGTATCTTCTAACGGAAAATTAAAGCTGTCGGTACGTTGGGCAAAACCGATATAACTAAATTGAATTTCTTGCAAACCGTTTGCAATACCTGTTAATATAATCTGTCCGTTTTCATCGGAAATTGTGGCGATTGTAGTGCCTGTTACTTGTGCGGTTACGCCCATTAAAGGCTCTTTTTTTTCGCTGTCTTTAATTACAGCTTTGAACGTATTTTGTGCATATACACAAAGGTTGAGTGTCATAAAAAATGACACAAAGAGTATTTTTTTCATTGAAAAATAATGCTTAATATTTAATAAATAAGTAATAACGGTGGAAAGCACCGTAACAAATCAGTTTGGGCGGAAAGCACCATATATTAAGCCAATTGTGGAGGATGCCAAATAGAATAAGGAAAGTCTGAAACAGACGGTGCAGGTATTGCACCTGCTTTCTTTACAGGTAGTTGTATAGAGTTTATTGTCGAAAAATAAAAAGAGTCTATTACAAATCCTGTACAGGTATTACACTTGGAAAAAGGCGAGCAACACGCCATTACGCAATCATCATCGTTTTGCTCTTGGCTACTTGTTGTTTGCTGTTCGGTTTCAAGACATTTATCTTCCATAAAGCAAGGTGCGGTCGATAAGACCAACACTAATAATGCTAATATGTATGATAAATACTTCATATTGCAAATGTATTGAAAATATCTTTTAAACCTCTTCCGACAAAGATAATTGTATTACAATCTCCTCCCTTTTTTCTTTTTCTTCTTCATCCGGTTGGCAAACTGTTCTTCTTCGTAATTCACGCTCTGTGCATCGGGTAGCAAGCTGAATAATCCTAAATCGAAATTAGTCGAATGCTCCTGTGGAATAAACTCAAAAAGGTCTTTCGTTGGCAAATCGTCCAATGTATTTGTTTTGGAAACAGGGCTGTTCTGTATTTTTAATTCGGGTTTGTTTCCGTTGTTCCACCAATCGTTGAATACATTAGCTGATAGGTTTCTGTCTAAAGCTGAACCGTTCCAAACACTACGGCTCTCGTGGTCGATAAAAGTTATACCGTAAATCCGTCCGTTGTCGTTTCTGCGAACAACGGTATTAATACCGTGTTCGGTCAATTGTTTTCTAAATTCTATTTCGTTGCTTTTTTCTGCTTTTTACCGCATTACCAAAAAATCATAAAACGGCTGTAAAGCCTTTATTTACAACCATTTTGCCTGTTTTTAATCTTTGATGTATATTTGCTGAAAATTTATTTTAAATAATTTATCAATTTTTCTCTTATGAAAGGAAAGCCTTTTATATTTTTAATTACCATTTTTTTATTAATTAGTTTGTTGGCTTTATCCTTTTTGGATATACCGTCCCTTGCCCAAAACATTATCTATTTTATATTTGGGTTAATTGGAGCTTATTTTATTTTCAATAATTATTTTATGGGAATGAGCGATCAAGAAAAGAAAAACTGGAATATTAATTTAGATTTTTATAAAAAGAAGAAAAGTAAAAACTAAAGATTTATGCTGATTTCATGTAAAGAATGTAACCATAAAGTTTCTGATTTAGCAACTGCTTGCCCAAACTGCGGATTTCCTTTGCGTAAAATTAAACCAGCTGTAAAATCAAAAGAAGGACTATTTTTAAAGTCTATGAATTTTGGTTGTTTTCTTTTTATAATATTGGTAATATTAGGCTTTATCATGGTTTTTAATACGGTTTGGGAGAAGATACCTTAAGTTCCCCTCATTTGTTTAGACCAAAAATATGAGAAGTTAAGTTGAATTTAGGCTGCTTTTTTATATTTCATTTTTGGTTTCTGCATTGCTATTTCTTGATGCCTTCTGTTATGATATCGTTCTAACCAGTCTCTGATTCCTAAATACAATTCTAATCCATTTTCTTTGGGATTGAGATAAATATACTGATATTTAAGAGTTCTCCAAAATCGCTCAATGTAGATATTGTCCAGAGCTCTTCCTTTGCCATCCATCGAAATCTGGATTCCTTCTGATTTTAAGTACTTTGTATATTCATAACAAGTGAACTGTGTTCCTTGGTCAGAATTGAGTATTTTAGGTTTTCCATGTGCTTTTATGGCTTGTTCAACGACTCGGATACTTTCTGAAGCTTCCAAACTGTTGCTCAATCCCCAGCCGACAATATATCTGCTATGGACATCGATGATGGCAGTCATGTACATAAATCCGTTTCTCATAGGAATGTAGGTAATATCCACCTGCCAAACTTGATTAACTTCGGTGATGGATAAGTTTTTTAGCAAGTAGGAATAAATGTATTTATTATCTCCTCTTTGGGTAAGGCTTCTTCGCGGATAGATGGGGACAATATTTGCCTTACGCATCAGTCTTCTCACGCGTTCATAACTCATTGAAAGGCTATTTTAATCTAACATACTTTGCATAGTTAAAACTCCAGCGGTGGGTTCTTCCAAAATGTGTTGATCCATTAAATGCATAGCTCGAAGATTATCTTTGTTTTCCCCTTTTTGGGTATAATAAACGCTTGAGCGGTTAATCCCTAACAGCTCGCATTGCCTGCGGATGCTCATCTTTTTTTCTTTCAAAAGCAATAATCTCATATCCATTACAGACCGAAGCGTTTCAAGTTTTTTTTTAGGAATTCTTTCTCCATTTCTAGTTTCCCAATCTTGTTATAAAGCTCCGAAATTTCGACTTCTGATTCTTTGACCGCCTTTTTTGTGTCAAAAACCTGTGAGGACTTCTCTAAAAACTCCTGTTTCCACTGCGATATTTGATTCGGGTGTAACTCAAATTTTAACGCTAATTCTTGGAGCGTTTCTCTTTCTTTCAAAGCTTCTATTGCTACCTTAGCCTTGAATTCCGACGAAAATTTTCTTCTTGTTTGTTTCATTGTTTTAGACTTGTTTAAAGTTAATATTTTTCAACTTAACTTTTGGTCCAAATTTTTAAGGGTATTATATTATATGGATTCAAGCTTCACTTAATTATTAATGAAAAGGGTGAAATTCTAAGCTTTACTATTACACAAGCCAATTTAGATGACCGTTAACCTCTTAAAAATGAAGGATTTATCAAAGGGATTCTCGGGAAACTCTTTGCAGATAAGGGGTATATCTCTAAGAAAATTGCAGACATATTATTTGTTGATGGTGTTCATCTAATCACACAGCTTAAAAACAATATGAAAAACTGTTTAATGACCTTGTCTGATAAGATACTATTGAGAAAACGTTCTGTTATTGAAACAGTTAACGATGAATTGAAAAATATGTGCCAAATTGAATATTCAAGACACAGATCTATAGGAAACTTTTTTACAAACCTTATTTCGGGGCTAATTGCTTATTCATTTTTTCCTAAAAAACCTTCAATACAATATAATAAATTAAAAACAAATCAGTTAGCAATATTCTGATTAATCGAACTCAGGTTATTAGTAAGAATTTGGTTTGATGTGGCTTTAGCACACAATCTAAGAAAGAAAATTGCCACTTAAGGACAATTCTATGCGTTTTTCAAACGAAATTCATTCGTTGAAAATTTAAACAAATAATAAAGAACCGTCTCAAATTTAATATTGAGACGGCTTCTATTCTGTAGAATTTCTTAATAAAATGAAATTATATACCCAACTTCATATCCTACATTTTGATAAATTTCGGCATGGGCTTTGCCTTGAGAAAAACAATCTACATCATTTTGTGCGAACGATTCTAACTTAACCAATGTTTCAACTCCATCTTTTCGTACTAAAAAAAAGTTGAAACAATTAATGTCTGATTCTACTTCATATAAAAGATCATTAGCTGTTTCAATAATACATGATTCTACTTCTTTTGATATTGAAATGCCATATACAATTTCGTTTGAAGCGTATACTCCTGTGTAACTTGCTAAACCAACAAGTGCTGATAATAAAATTTTTTTCATAATGTAATATATTTATTTGTTAAAAATTCTTTATATAAAGTATATTTAATTTATTAGATGAATATTTATCATTAATCTAACCATGATAAATTAGCTTTAGTTTCAAATTTTTTTTCTTTAGTGTTAAGAAATACATCTTTTGGTGTAGGAGCACTTTTTCCTAAAAATAAAAAATTAAATAAATAATCTTGATATTCTAAATACTCTTTAAAAGAAATTATTTTTAATATTTTTTCTCTAGGTATATACAATTCACTTTCTAGATAATTATTATCTATTTTTTCAGCAATGAAGGTAAAATATCCGTCTTTTGTTTTTGCTTCTAAAATTAATCCTGGTAAGCCATGTAATTTCCATGGTCCATATGGGTAAGGAATAGATGGAGCATACCAAACATCCCAATCATTTCCTCTGAAATTTGTTGTTGCTTTAAAGCACTCTATATTGTTAACTGTTTTAGTTTCTTTCTGTAAATTCCATTTTAACTCATTAAATGTATCGGGAACAGAAAATACTTTCTTACCTAAATCCTCAATAATCTCTATTTTTCTGTTTTTGTAGTCATAAAGAACATAATCATCTGGAATGGTTCTTCCTAATTCCGCTGAAAAAGCATTATTATATCCTTTTTCTATTTGCTCTTTTTCTTCTTTTTTTTTATCATAGTCCCAAATTTGAGCACTTGTATTTTCAACCCAAACTGTTTTTTCATTTTTCAAATCTATAAACAATTTATTTGGTTGCTTAACGGGAATCTGTATATTAATATATTCAGAATAATTTACTTTTAATCTGTTTTGTGCGTTTATATTAATGAAACTTATAAAGAAAAGTAACAAAATCTTTTTCATTTTTAAATATTAAATAGTTTGTTATAAATTTATATTCTTTAATATAATATATCATGTTACTTCATCCATGAAAGGTTTGCTTTAGTTTCAAATTTTCTTTCTTTTTTATGTGCAAATATATCTCTTGCCTGTTTAGGCATATCTTCTCCTAAAAACAACATATTAAATAGAACGTCTTGATATTCCAAATATTCTTTGAACGATAACTCTTTAAGAATTTTATCTCTTGGAACTAATTGATTATTTTCTGGATAATTATATTCTATCTTATCTGCTATTAATGTATAAAATCCGTCTTTTGTTTTTGCTTCTAAAATTAATCCTGGTAAGCCATGTAATTTCCATGGTCCATATGGGTAAGGAATAGATGGAGCATACCAAACATCCCAATCATTTCCTCTGAAATTTGTTGTTGCTTTAAAGCATTCTATATTGTTAACTGTTTTAGTTTCTTTCTGTAAATTCCATTTTAACTCATTAAATGTATCGGGAACAGAAAATACTTTCTTACCTAAATCCTCAATAATCTCTATTTTTCTGTTTTTGTAGTCATAAAGAACATAATCATCTGGAATGGTTCTTCCTAACGAAACTTCAAAAGAATTATCGGGGCGTCTTATATCTTCGTTTTTAGGTTTTTCAATATTTTTTTTGTCATAATTTTCTATTCTAGAACTTGTATTTTCAACCCAAACCGTTTTTTCGTTTTTTAAGTCTATATAAAGTTGTCCCTTTTGCAAAATAGGAATTTGAACATGTTTATATTCGGAATAATCCACTTTGATACGTTCTTGTGCAGTAACGGCAAAAAGGCTAAAATAAAATAAAATAAAACATATTATTTTCATAATGTGAGATTTAAAAAATAGTAATTAGCAACTTATAATTAAGTTGCTAATTACTTTGATGTTTAATATATTAACCACTATAATTGTTGGAATAATCACTTACAACATATCCTGCTAGTTCAAAAAGTTGTTTTTGCTCTTGTCCTTTTTGTGAACAAGCTTCCGCAGATGAAGTTGTTGTTTTTGAATAATGTTCAGATGGGAGACCTTCTTTATCTGTAAAAGTAAACCTTGTGAAACAGTTATATTTTGGATCAAAATCATTAACTGATTCGGTTGTTGAATTTAAATTAGTTATTAAATTACTAAATTCATATTCTACTGTATTAACAGTATTAGAAACAATTTCATTTGAAGCATAGACCCCAGTGTAACTTGCTAAACCAACAAGTGCTGATAATAAAATTTTCTTCATAATATTTAAATTTTTTACATTAAAATAATTATTCTTAATTGATTACCCATGTTATAGCATTTTGATAAAGTATATTATAACAGATATTTCAATAAGTATTTGAAATAGTACTAAAATTATTTTTTTAAAAAGAAAAAATTAATTTTAATGATAATTAAACTTGGTTATTATTTAGTTAAAATAGATTCAATTTTTGTTAAAATCTATTCGATGTTAAAAGAATTATTATAATGTGTAATTTCAAACCCAGCGGCTTCATATAACGAAGCAAATTGCAAGCCCCTTTCTATACACTCATCTGCATTTGATGTATTAGTATTAAGGTTTACTTCTGTTTGCAATCCTTCCTTATCTTTAACTCTGATGGTAGTACGACAATTATAACTAAATTCTAAGTTGTAATTTTCAGTAAAAGCTTCAATTTTTAAGGTTTCAATTGGAAAGTTTAATGTTTCAACTGTATTAACAGTATTAGAAACAATCTCATTTGAAGCATAAGCCCCAGTGTAACTTGCTAAACCAACAAGTGCTGATAATAAAATTTTCTTCATAATGTAATATATTTATAATTAAAAATAATAATTTTAGTTGATTACTACCAACCATCTTCTCCGTAATGAATACTATATTTATCAATAGTATATCCCCAAGATCTTAAGTCGTCTAATTTTTCATTTATAGCTCTAACACAATCAGAATAACTCTCATAGGTGCCAATAGGCATCATTGTTTTGGAATGCTGAAAACCATTTGTATCAGTCCAAAAAACAGAATAAACGCAATTATCAAAAAAAATTATTTTTTCAGAATGCTCAAAAGATGATACCTCAAAAGAAATATCATTAAAAAATAAGTTGCTTTTTAAATCTAATTGGATTTCTCCGTTAGAAGCATAAGTTCCAGTGTAACTTGCTAAACCAACAAGTACTGATAATAAAATTTTCTTCATACTATAATATATTTATTAATGTTAACTAAAATTTGTAAAATATTTTTCTAAAAATAATAAAAAAAAATAATAATACAAATTAAAATCTAAATTTGATTGAAAGTAAAATATACCGGTTGACTAAGGAGTATGTAGATGTTGTATAGCCGATGTCAGAAATACGATAGGTCGAAAAGTTTTTTTTATTCAATAGATTATTACCCCGTAATGTAATTGTATATTTATCATTTATATTGTATGACGTTTCAAAATCAATAAAAAGATGGTCTTTATTATTATTCTCTAGGTTTCCAAAATGATAGTGCTCTCCTAATATTTTAAAATTAAATTTTCCCAATAGATAATATAATTCTAATACATTAAAATTATTATTAAAATTATTAATAAAATCTGGAGATTCTACTTTATCAAAAGTAAATTCTGAACTCATAGAAAAGTTAAAACCAGTACGATAATTTGTTCTCCATTGAAAATTATAGTTTTGGGAATAATAAATGGTTTTTCGTAATCCTGAATTGTTAATTACATTAAAAGATTTAGATATTCTATAGTTCCCACCAAAACTAATTGTGCTTTTCATAAAATATGGTAAATAAAATTGCGATTTTATTGAAAATGAATAAGTATTACCCCCTTTCATTAAAATAGATTCTGATAGATTATTATTTTGGTTTAGTATACTTCTTGTTGATAAAGTATTATTCTGCTTACTATAATCTAAACCAAATGTAATATTGTATCTTGAAAGATAATGATTGTAAGTGTATCTTATATTAGCAGATTGAAAATCTGTTAACTGAAAATTTCCTAATCCTTTAGAAAATGATCTTGATGAACTAAGTACGTACGTGTCATTTACATTGATTACTGGAATATTTGAATAGTTTAACATGTAAGCCGCAATTAGTACTTGTGTAGGGGTGATATCCCATCGAAAACTAATTGAAGGATTTATGTAAAATGGGTTTTGCGATTTATTTGATTTTAAAGATTCAAATCTATTAAATAGTTGATGAGCATCTCCACGACCTGTAATTTGAAAATTAGTCCATTTCCAAGTATAACGACTTCTAATATAAAAATCATTTGTAGAAAATGAACTATCAGTCTGAAATTCATTTGGACGAATACTTGAGTAGTTATTAAATAATTGAAAATTAGTATTAATTATATCTTTATTATATTGATAACCCACTTGAAATTCAATTAAATCATTATTTTTCTGCTTTAATTTAAAATCTGCTTCAATTCCAGAAAAGGTCTTTTGATTATCAATATTATTGTTCATAGCATCTGCATCAAATGAAAATAAATCTCCCAATAGATAATCATCTACAGCATAAAATTGCGGAATTTTATTTGAAAAAAACCTTCCTTTTATAAGTACAACATTTTTATCTTTCCATTTATGAGTATAGGTTAACTTTTGATCAAAAAAACTATTTTCAGTTTCCAAACGTTCTAATGTATTTTTTTTATTAAATGTTAAATCATTATAATTATTTATTATCCCCTTATTAAAGACAGAACTAACTTGTAGCATATCATTTTTAGAGATATCGTAAGTAGTTAATAAATTTATATATCCTTTTTTTAAGTGACTTTTAAATCTGTTCATTTCAGAATTTTCGAAATAAGTATTTCCAACAGAAGTTACATTTAATCTATTATTAAATGCATAGTTTTCATCCAATCCCAAAAAACCGACAAATTTCACTTTTAATACTTCTGTTAAGGGAATAATTGTACTTAATGATATATTTTCCGCGTTATTTATTCTAGTTCGCTCATCCTTTAATTGACCTGCACGACTTGCGTCCAATCCCATTATTTTATTTAGATTTTTACTTCCAATTGATTCTAGGTCATTATTATTAAAAATCATATCTTCTATTGAGCCTACTTTGTCTAAACCAATATTATTTAATCCATAATTAAGAAAGTTTTTATATTTTTTACTAAAATTCATTAAATTTCCACTAACATCGTAACGGTTTTCTGAAACTAAGCCATAACCCATAGAAATATCTCCAAACCAAATATCTTTATATTTGTCGTCTATCGTAAGGTTTAACGCCACCTTATTTGATTCCTCTATTCCTTTTAGAAGTTTATTATTAGAGTATCTTCGTAATATCTGTACTTTATCAAGTGGCTTATTGGGCATATTTTTTGTTAGTAAAGAATACCCTTTATTAAAAAAATCATCGCCATCAACCATTACTTTTTCAATTTCAATACCTGCAAATTGAATTTTACCATCTTTTTCAACTGTAATTCCCGGAATGTTTTTTAACAAATCTTCCACAGTTTGTTCTCTACCGGTACTAAAATTTTTTGCATCATAAGAAAGAGTGTCCCCCATTTGTTTAATCGGATTTTCAATTTCAATGACTAAATCATCTAGCAATTCACTAGTTTCATTTAACACAAAATCTAGTTGATATTTTTTATTTTTTTTATCAACAATAAGATCTTTTTTTTCTTTTAAAAAACCCGCTTTATTTACTTCTATTATAAACGATCCACTTGTTTCAATATCTATACTGTAATCCCCACTATTATCAGTAAAGCTAAAACTAATAATATGCCCCTCAGTGTTTTTGCATACTACTGATGCATTAAAAATGGGATTCTCATTGAAATCTTTAATTTTTCCAACACATTTAGTTTGTGCGAAAAAATAATTTGATAATAGACATATAAATAGAATTACAATTTTTCTTAGCATAAGATATCTTTAAATTGATTTTATTGTTAAAAATAAATGAATTGGAATATAATATATATTTTTCTACTATAAAACTATTCTGATAATATTACTTTAATAAATTTTATAATTAATTAAAAAATAAATTTATAACCAACATAAGCTGGTTTATAATAAAGATGATTTTTGTAAACAGAAAACCACCATTATAAAATAGTGGTTTTTCTTTTATATCTATCATTTTTGTCGTTTACAGTATTTGTTTACTATATTTGAAAATAGCATTTTTGTAAACTTTTGTTATTATTGTACACTTATAAACTTCATTTGTAAATGAAATTTGGATATGTAGATAGAGTGGATAAAGTGAACCAGTCGCAGCGGATAAAAGTGTGCAGATTAGTCTTGCTTTTGGCAATATTATGTGCTTTTTGCACAACTCAAATATAAATAAAAATCGCATCTTGTTGCATGCAAGAACGTAAAGATTTTACCTTAGAACTTTTTTATTAATTAAGCCTAGATGGCTTGGTTCCAGCAGATAACTTTTATAGGTGCATAAATCAAGAGTTAGATTTACACTTTCTGTATAACTCCACAAAAAAAAATATTACGGTAGCCAAGGTCAGAAAAGTCTATACCCTGTGGTTTTTTTAAGATTTTGTTAATGAAAATTGGTGAAGTTTTACCAGATGTAGGTTACAGTAGTGGTATGAGTTTGCAATATTGTGAGCACAAAAAATTGGATGCCTGGATCCCTAATTTTGAAAAGTACCCCCCGAAAAGTTTTTTTTTAATACAGAAGAAAATCGATATGAATGCGTTCAGGAAGGAGGGAACAAGGCTCATTTGCCTTTTAAATGAACAGCAACAACCTCTTTACGACAAAATGCATAAAAAACTGATCCGAAACAAAGCGTATCACCGCAGATTGGTTAAACGTCGATCAAGCACAGTGGAGCCAGTATTAGGTACGTTGATCAACTTTTTCAATATGAAGCGCATCAATAGTCGTGGGATGGCTCAGGCAAACAACCATGTAGTAATGTCAAGTTTATCGGATAACTTGAAGAAACACTTGCGTTTTATATTTAAAATACTCCATGTTTTAGCCCAAGTTTTCTCCTTAAAACAAGGTAATAGTTTGGTTTTTGTAAAACCTGTCCAACCCAACGTAAAAAGGTTCAGTTTTAGTTAATCATTCTACGATTGAAATTAGTGTGTTTATCCTATTTAAAAAGGAAAGTTGTTAATGTTTTAATTAATTCTTTTTGCTTGGTTTTTACTTGTTCTATCATAATATTGAAAATAGCTTCTTCCCTTTTTATGTCACTCTATTCGGAGGTGTCGCCGTATATGATTTTCTTGTTGCAAAATTATTGCCTATTCCGCTTTATAAAAATCTATTGAGGTTTCTACTTCTTAAGAACTACATCAATAGATATCACCTTAAAATCGTCAGTATTTTCAGGAAAAATAACGCCAATTTTCAGTTTATCTATCTTGTATTTCTAACTCGCAGACACTCCTAAATATATTTACCAGTCGAATCCATTTGTCAGCTTCATTTCTGTAGCGGCCAATGGATTTTTCCTTTTATAAATCGTTCTGTAGTCAATAGTTCTATTTCGCACAGAAAAGCCATAAGCGACAACTCACGAAGAATGATTAATAAAAATTGTAGAACTATTAAATATTATTTTATTATGGAAACAAATGTAAAAACTCCCCAAGCAAAAAGAACCGTTAAAACAACAGAAAAGAGCCAAGCTCAAACTACAAAGAATAATTATAACGATTTGTTCTTTAGTTCAATTATTGAACAACTGGAAAACGTAGAAGAGAAACATTGGCAACATTTTTTAAAAGAAAATGTATCTTTTATGCCTGCTAACAGACTTTCTTTACAATCTTACACACGATTAAACCAATTTATATTGGCACTTGATATGTTGATTAATAAGCGTTCAAATTGCTATTATGCGACTTTTAATCAGATTACTAAATCAAAAGGCAAAATTAAGAAAGGTTCAAAGTCATTACCAATACAATACTTTAGTTATGATATTAGACATAAAGAAACGGAAGAACGTATTCAACTTGCTGATTTTAAGGCTTTAGATAGCACAAAACAAAAAGAATATCGAGTAAAAAGCTTTATGAAGTATTATCGTGTATTTCATACGGATAACATTGAAAATATAAATGATTGTGAGTTTCCTATTATTGCTGATGTTGAACTCATAGAACTTGATGATTGTGCCGAAAATTTTATTAATGGTTTAATTGAAACCAAAAATTTATCATTACAACATTTAGTACAAGGCGAAGCGTATTATACTCCTGGAAAAGATGAAATTCATTTACCCAAACCGCAGTATTTCAAAAATAAGGGTGCATATTATTCAACTGTTTTTCATGAAATTATTCATTGGACAGGACATAAAGACCGATTAAACCGTTTAGACCAAGATTTTGAAGACGGTAGAAATAAATATGCTTTTGAAGAATTGGTTGCGGAATTGGGTTCGTTATTGTTTTCGTTAGAATTCAATTATTCAGAGCAGTTTATTAACTCAATTATTTATTTAAAAAGTTGGTTAAAGCATACAGCCGAAGAGAAAAAACATCAAATTTTAGAAGAGGCTTTTAGTTATGCGAACAAAGCAATAAATTACCTTAAATTATAACCCTTTTACGCCTTTTAAAATAATAAAGGGCGTAAAAATTCGCCCCTTCGGGGCGGATTGAATTATTTAGTGAAACCTTATATTCGTACCTTAATATTTTTCTTACCCACCCACCCTATTTCAAAGTTAAATTTCTATCGACCTCCTTTAATACTTTACACTCGGAAAATATTTCCTTGTTGTAAATAATTAAAGGGTACATTCACAAAACAAATCCTCTTTTAATCGGATTAGTTTTTAGTTGTTCTTTATACGATAGAAATTAGTGTGCTTAACCCTTTTGATATAAGGTATTTATAAAATATTATTTCATACATTTTTAATAATATATAAATATATATTTATATCTAAATATATTAATATTTAACTATACAAATATTTGTATATCAATATATTTTGTTTTATTTTTGATAAAAATTAATAGATGAATTATGGCTAAGATCATTTTATTTACTCATCAAAAAGGTGGCGTTGGGAAAAGCACATTATCTTACAATGTTGCAAATTTACTCAACCAAGACGCTAAGGTTGGTTTAATTGATTGGGATTATCAAGGTACTTTACTCCAAGTAAAAGACTTAAATGACCAGCTGACATATATAGATGTAGATCGTAAAATTAATAAAATCCCACATGAAGATTTCGATTTCATTATTATTGATACACCCCCTTACCTATTTGAAGAAATTCACTCTTTAGTACAACAAGCTGATTTAATTGTAATACCAACGCAAGCGAGTATCAATGATCTATTAGCTATTGATAAAACCGTTCAGATTATTAAAGATAACAATGCTGTAGATCGATCTTTAATCGTTTTTAATAGAATTAAAGCTAATTCATCACTTAAAGATAGATTAACTGAGAATTTTAATGAGTTGGATGTTCCTATTGCTAACACAGTAATCAACGACTATGATGCAATTACTAATAGCATTGTAACCAAAGGAGTTGAAGGGAAACACAAAGCAAGTAATCAACTTCAGAATTTGACAAGAGAATTAATGATTAAACTTTTAAGTAATGGCTAATAAAAAAGTAGATTTATCTGCATTAGTAAATCAGGTAAAAAAAACGCAAGTAGAAACACCAGTACAAAAAGTGGTGCCGGTACAAAAACCTTCAACGTCTGAAAAAGGATTATATGTAAAAGTTCCGAGTGAAATGATCACATTTCTTAAAAATAAAGCTTCTTTGATTGAAGGAATGACGGTGAAAGAATTGATTAATACTGCATTAATAAACGTTTATGAGGAAGAATATAATGAATTCTTAAAGCGTTATCATGGAAAAGTCAAATAAAGTATATGTAGTAAATGTGAAGCTCTTAAATGGTAACTGGGTTAAGTATCGAGCTGTACAAGGATCAGCTGGAGTAAAGCGGTTGGTTAAGTATTTTGATGAGCATTTTGTAGGAGAAAATAAATGGTTATTCTGCAATGTATATGAGAAAGAAAGCCAACAACAAGTTGCTAATTATTTAAATGGTAAAAATCCTACCAGACCATAAAAAAAAGAGGAGCCGAAGCCCCTCTTTCGGAAACAAAATAAATTTTGTTTTCCTTTTCGTGTTTCAAATATACGATTAAATTTTATTTGTTCACTGAAATAATTATTAAATTACAGCACTTTAACCAGTAGAAAAGTTACAAGTTATGAATGAGGAAGAAAAAGACAATAAAGTAAAAGAAACCTTTAGCAGCAATAAGATAGCTGATAAGGTTAAAATTTCAAATGAATTTTATAGAGATCTATTTTTCCAAGATGTTAAAGGCAATTTCATTGTTAAAGAATCTATGCCTATTGAGGCAAATCGTATAATTATTAATATTCTAAATGTTCTTAGAAATAGGCAATTTCAATATGGTGTTTCAGATGATAGTTTTCAATTAGATTTATTTAAGAAAACTTATTTAGAAGATGATGAATCATATGCTAAAATTGTAATGCGTACTTCAGATATATCTAAATCCCGTAATTTAGAATTAACTAAAAAAGGACTACAATTTTTAGTTAATTATAAGCAAGAATGGCATACAGTAAAGTATATTAATTCTAAAGGTGACATTGAAAAAAAACAATTTTATGGTGGTTTAATTATTGATCCAACTATTTATAAAGGACAAGTATCTTTCTATATTAATCCTTATTGGTTTAAAAAGATTGTTGCTTTAGCCAATTATAATTACGTTCTCTATTCTTTAGTTTATTCTGTAAAATCTCATAAACAATTCTTATTTGCACTCTGGTTAAATACTCTTAAAGAAGACGGAACCAAGGTTACCTTAGAGTATATGAATAGAACCTGGGGGATTAATTATAAAGATTTAAGAACGCTAAAAAAGGGCTTTCTAGACCCTATTAAGAAAGTATTAGATAAATCATCGTCTTTTTCTTTTAATAGCTCTGTAAGTGGAAATTTTATAGGTATAACTAGATATCAACTTAAATCCATTGGTAGTGGCGCAGCAGAATCTATAAATTTATCAAGTCAGGACAATCAATTCAAATTATATAAACTTTCTTATATTAAGAAAAGACATAACCTGACTAAAAAAGAGTTAGAGCATATAGAAAAAATATTTGATATGGATTTTGGTGCAAAGTTTCTTTTTAGCAGTGCATATAAGAATCTGGTTAAAAAATATAATACAGCAAGAAGAAAAGATAACAACAATCCTTTAATTACTGATATTCCTTTTTCAGCATTGTTAGATGAAATTCAAGAAGAAGTTATTTCTCTTTATTCTGCGACGAAGCATGCTCAAATATCCCCTAAGGGTTACCCAATATTTAATGCTCCTTTGTAGGAGCATTTTTTATTATTATCGAGATTCCACTACCCACCAGGATAAAAGACTACTAATAAATCAGGGAACTTCTCTTTTAAATTTCGAGATTCCACTACCCATAATAAAAAAAAATCTATAGAATTTAAGTCGAGTTTGTAGTACTTACGTAGTTTCAACTAAATTATTTTTTATTAATATTATCGAGATTCTACTACCCACCATTAAAAAAGATTATTATTAAACCAAGGAAGTACTCTTTTAAATTTCGACATTCCACTACCCATTACTATATAAGCACTCTGATATATAAAGATAACTTAATATATATTTCGACATTCCACTACCCATATTGTATTAATATGTTAGCTATCATTACTTTATTAATATGTATTCATACAATTGAGTATATATTTATACCGTTTATACTAATATACCTTATTTATTTATCGTATCTTTATATGAGTTACTAATTCAAAATCGATATTTCACTACCCAAAATTCAATAAAGAACAACTATTTTCTTTTATTTCGACATTCCACTACCCATAATTATGCATTTTATCCATTTAATATTCGACATTCTACTACCCATCAAACTTTTTTTGATTTTAGAGTCAGTTTTTAAGGTAAAATATCGAGATTCCACTACCCAAAAATCGACATTTCACTACCCACGTGATTTTATTTCGACATTCTACTACCCAAAAATCGAGATTCCACTACCCATTTAATCGACATTCTACTACCCATATCTTCGAGATTCCACTACCCAAAAAAGCCTAAAACAAAGAGTGTAAAACATTAATAAACAATGTTTTATAGCTTAAAAAAACGATTACTTAAAATTAATATTAAAATTAATATTAAAATTAAAATAAGAAACGTTCAAAATTATATTCCCATTTTAAAAGGAATTTTTTTAATAGTTTACCCATTATTGATAAAAAAGTCCGAAAAGGAAAGACGATATTTCACCAGTGCCCGGCGAATTTTTGTAAAAAACAGCTAATTTTATAGAATGAAACGAGTTGGTACATGTCCCATTTGCAACAAAGGGCAGCTTTTAGAGTTTGAGGATAAATTTCAATGTAATTTTGTTGAAAACAATAAGCAGTTGTGTAATTTTTTTATTTATAAATCTTATTCGAAAAAAATTATTACTCCAGAAATGCTATTTGACTTGCTTCACAATTACGAAACAAAATATTATTCAGATTTTGTGGACGATAAAGGCGAAAAATTTGAAGCTGCATTAAAAATTGTACACGGTTATATCAATTATAAGTTTCGAAATCAAATTGTAGATGATCTTAGATGTATTAATTGTGATGGCGAAATTCTAAGAACAAAGCAAGGTTGGGGATGTGAAAATTATTTTAACCGAAAATGTGGAATGTTTATTTACCGTTCTTATAGTGGAATTACAATGACTGAAGATAATGTACGATTATTAGTTACTGGCAACTCAACTCCTTTTTTAAATTTTACTTCAAAACAAGGCATTCATTTTCAAGCAAAACTTTTTGTAAATGACAGTACTTTTCAAGTCCAATTTGATTACTCTTTAGGAGATTGTCCGAAGTGCAGCGGTACTGTATTGAAAATGGAGAAATTCTTTGGCTGTACTCATTACTTATCAGATATTAAATGTGATTTTATAATTTGGCCCTCTATTTTTGGCTATAATTTATCTTTTGATGATATCGAGATCTTACTTAGAGGAGATCAAACTGATATTAAATCTTTTAGATGGAAAGATAAAGAATTTCAGGGTAGACTTTCATTAGATGAAAACTTTAAATGCAAAGTGTTATAATAACTTACTTGTTATCACATATCTAAAAACATATATGTATAGTAATATATATAAATAGAAATATATAAAAGTATATATATATTTAAATATAAAGATAGCTTTATATTTAAATATTGTTTTATAATTTAGTTTTACTTTTTAATATGATTATGGTAATTTTAAGCATTAAAATATTAATGAAAAGTTCCTCCCTATTACTGTTTCAAATGCTATATTTGTATAAAATAATATTATAATGAAAAATCTTTTAGAACAATTAAACACAGAATTTGAAGCATTCAACTCAGACGCTCAATTACAAATTGAAAAAGAAAATAAATCAGCTGGAACAAGAGCGAGAAAATCATCTTTAGCTTTAGAGAAACTTTTAAAAGAATTTAGAAAGTTATCTTTAGAAGAATCTAAAAAATAATAGAGAAGCCGTGTATCAATGTATACGGCTTTATTTTTTTATTATAACACGATATATATAAATATATACATAGAAATATATTTATATATTTCTTTTCTTTTTATCTCTGATCAAAGCATCTACCACACCTAATATTATTACTTCATCATCTTCATCAATTTTTACGCTTTTTGCGTAATCACTATTCAAAGCCACTATGCGATTATTTGGTTTATCGTATCGTTTTAATGTATATTCGGAGCTATTAATAGAAACTACAATATCATCACCATCTATAGGATAATAGTCGGAACGTATGATGATAATATCGTTTTCTAAATATTCGGGATACATAGATAATCCTTTCACACGATTTACAAATGTACTTTCTACTTTAGACAGATATCGTTCGTCTAAACTGATACGATCACTTAAAAAATCTTCTGCTGGAGAAGGAAAACCTGCACGAACTCCTCCATATACTTGGACATATTTTTTTTCTCCTTCTGCATGGATGGTTAGATTTTCTAATTCAGTTCCAAAATAGGGTGCTTTTTTAAATGTAATCATTGTATTGTAAGTATATCATTCCACTTCGTTGTATAGTTAGGACTTAATAAATCTTGACGCATTTTCCATGTTTTATCTAATGCTTGAGAACCAATTTTTAATTTTTTAACTCCATATTTAAAATTAATTTGATCCATAACATTCATCAATTTTCGATGTTTGGGGTGCTCGTCTTCAAATAAATTGAATTGTTTTTCACTTTCCGGAGTTATTCCACTAACTATAACTCCTGCTTTTTTATAAGCATAACCTTCTTTATAAATAGCATCTAATCCAATTTTTGCATATTTAATAATCTCAATAGATGAATTAGTAGGGAAGGGGATGGTTACATTGATCGATTGATAATACTGTGGCTTATTTTCTTGAAATCGATTCGTAAAAATAAAAACAGTTACAATTTGACAATTGCTGTGCTGGTTTCGTAATTTTTCTGCACAAGTTGCAGCAAAAGTAGCAATGCGCTCTTGTAAATAGGCTTTATCTTCATAGGTTTTATCAAAAGATCTTGTCGTAGCAATATTCTTTTTTGTTTTTACATCTTCAAGTTCCATAGCAGATATGCCTTCTAATTCCTTTTTTAGTCGTAAACCAACTACAGTAAATTCCTTTCGGACATATTCATCAGGAAGATTTGTAAAATCTAATGCTTTATTTACTCCTTTTGCCTTTAATTTTTTAGCAAATTGTCTACCAATACCCCATACATCTTCAATAGCTAACCAACGCAAAGCTTTTATTCGTTTTTCTTCGGAATCTATAGCATAAACACCTTCTAATTGCGGATATTTTTTAGCTATTTTATTGGCTACTTTAGTTAATGCTTTTGTGGGGGCAATTCCAATACACGTTGGAATTAAAGTGTTTTTAAGCACTTCTTTCCGTATCTCTTTTGCATACGATACTAAATCATAATTTTCAAATCCCTTGAATTGTAAAAAGCTTTCATCTATCGAATAAACTTCTAAATCAGGTGTATATTTTCTAAGGATTCGAGTTACACGGTTACTCATATCGCCATACAGAGCGTAGTTTGATGAAAATACATTTACATTATTATCTTGAAATAACTTTTTGTATTCAAAAGCGGGTGCTCCCATTGGAATACCTAATGCTTTGGCTTCATTAGAACGTGCAACAACACAGCCATCATTGTTGCTTAACACAACAATTGGCTTATGCCGTAATTGAGGATTAAACACCCTTTCACAGCTTGCGTAAAAATTATTACAATCTACTAAAGCATACATCCTGCAAAATTATTAAATTAGTAAATGTGCTAAAGTTAAATTATTATGATGCCAAGAAACGTCGTTTGTTTATCGTTAGATTTAGGAAATTCATTAGAACCTGAGCATATATCTAACATTGAGATTGTAGCAAAAAATTTAGAAGATTTTAATAATCGTTTTCAAACAGATTTTTATCTTTTTTATGATACGGATGGATATACTTTTGAAATCCCCGAACAATTTATAATTAATGACTTATTAAATTGGTTTGTTGAAGGTATTGGCAAATTATTAGCTTTTTCATATTCCCCAACTCGGGACAGTTATTTTGATTTAAATTCTTATTTAAATGATCGCAAAACAGAGTTAAACTTTTTACATAGTTTTGAAATGTATAACAATTATCGTCAACGTTATATTGATTATGCCCCATTAGGATTTTTAGAAGAGGACTCGTACTTTTTTATAAAAGAAAATCTTACTAATTTGATATTAGACTATTCCCGGAATTTTAATTGATAAGGCTAATTCTGCAAGTTTTTTAATTTTATTAGGCGAAGTATAAAATTATTTATTTCGTTTATTTTGTTTGTTTCGTTTATTTCGTTTAATTTTGTGTAAAACAATTTAACTATGGAAGCATTAGATTATATAAAAAGACCCACTAAGAAAGAACAACGAGTGGCTATTGAATCTTATTCAGCACTTTCTTCAATTTTATCACAATTGAAGAAAGATGATACTGAAATAGAAATCGAAGAAACAAACGACAGAATTAAAATACCTTTTAAAGCTTTAAAACTTTTAAGTGAAATTTTAAAGTCAATGAGTGAAGGAAATCCAATTTCTATTGTACCTATTGCAACGGAAGTCACTACTCAAAAAGCAGCTGAAATATTGGGTTGTTCAAGGCCTCATTTAGTTAAACTTTTAGAACAAGGCGAAATTGATTTTACAATGGTTGGAAGACATCGTCGTATTTTATTTGAAGATGTAATCAAATATAAAAACGAAATGAAGCAAAAACAGAAAAAGCATATCATTGATATTATGAACTTTGATGATGAAATAGGTTTATATGATTCATAGTGTTCGATACAAAGCAGTTCTTGATACCAATGTAATATTTCCTATCGTGATTAGAGATTTATTATTTTGGTTTGCTCATTATGATTTATATACCCCAAAATGGAGTAAAATCATTTTTGATGAATGGAAATCTGTAATGATTCGAAAGGGAGTAGAATCTTCACAAGCAGAGAAGCGGATAAACATAGCAAATTTGGCATTTCCCGATGCTTTAGTATTAAATTATGAAGGTTTAATTGATACTTTAAGTTTACCTGATAAAGATGATAGACATGTATTAGCAGCTGCTATTAAAGTCAATGCCAATATTATTGTAACTAATAACTTGAAAGATTTTCCAGATGATTATTTAGACTCTTTTGGATTGAAGGCAGTTTGTGCGGATGATTTTCTTACGGATATCATTGATTTAAATCCAAAAATAGCCCTTCAAGCTTTTAAAGATTTGGTATTAAATCGCAAAAACCCGGCAATGGATGAATTTCAAGTATTAGAAAGTTTTAGAAAAAATGGATTAAATCAAACAGCAGATTATTTACATGCTTTATTGTAATTAATGATACCAAAAATCGACCGTTTTATGGAACTACTTTTTAGTAGTTCTTTTTTTATTTTCATTAGTGTTATTTATCGTTATTTTTAGTAGTTTCGTATAGTAACGTTTTATAGTACTATTTTATGACAATTGGATATGCGAGGGTATCAACAAAGGATCAAAATTTACAAAATCAGATAGATTTACTCAACCAACACAAATGTGAAAAGATATTCTCAGATGTTGCTAGTGGAGTGAAAGAAGATCGTAAAGGGTTATTAGAACTTTTAGAGTTTGCTCGACCTGGTGATACTATTTTAGTATATAAAAATGATCGTATTTTTCGCTCGCTTAAAAATATGGTGGATTTGATTGAAACCTTCAATCAAAAGAAGATTCATTTCAAATCTATAACAGAACCCGAATTTGATACGCAGTCAGCTAATGGTAAATTTTTGCTTCAGATATTTAGTGCTGTAGCAGAGTTTGAACGTAACCTAATCAGCGAACGAACCAAACACGGTTTAGAAGGAGCAAGAAGGCGGAATGAAACGTTAGGTAGACCTAAAGGTATTTCTAAAGAAACTTTAGAAAAATACCAGTACGCAAAGCACCTTTACGATAATAAAAAACTAAGTATTGAAAAGGCTTGTAAACAAGCTGGAATAAGTAAAACTACTTTTTATAGAGTGGAGAGGAGTGGTATATAAATATATGTATATATATATAATCAAAACGCTGTCTCAT
Source organism: Flavobacterium sp. CBA20B-1 (assembly GCF_028473145.1). Taxonomy (NCBI): domain Bacteria; kingdom Pseudomonadati; phylum Bacteroidota; class Flavobacteriia; order Flavobacteriales; family Flavobacteriaceae; genus Flavobacterium; species Flavobacterium sp. CBA20B-1. The sequence goes on along the minus strand of NZ_CP092371.1, from coordinate 15,867 downwards.
TTGTTGCTTGCAAAGTTTTTTTATTTTCAAGACATCTTTACTATAATAAACGACAATGCATTTATATCGTTTGTTTCCAAGCAAGAATAAGTAAAATTATCGTTTTATAGGGTTGAAAATAGAAATTCAAATTTAAAAGACAATTAATGACGCTCTAATGTTTTATTTTTAATATCAATATAATATTTAGAAACATAAGGTAAAATGGAAATATCAAAAGAAACTGAAAAAAAATTAAAAGAAATTGTTGAAAAAACATTATCAGAAGTTACTACTGAAATGAAGGATTTGAATGAAATATTAAAGTTAATAGAAATAAAAGATAAAATTGATAATATAGATGAGAATCTTAAAGATTTAGCAAGCTATCGATTACTGATTGGTATTTTAACTGCGGATCTTTGTAGTGTAATTTTGATGCATTTAAAGGCAGGTTTAAAATATGAAACACTATATCTAGCAAGACAAATGATTGTTAATGTTAATGAAGGATTTAAACTTATATATGGATTTATTACTCAAAATATAAAAGGTGAACTAGTTGTTACTAATCGCAACAATTCACTTTGGATTAAAGATATAGGTAGCTTAATAAAAAACAATTTTCCAGATTATGAAAAAAAGTATTCACTTATAACAGAACAGTTAAATGCTTTTTCTGAAAAAGACTTTATTAAATTAAAATCAAAAAATTATAGATGTTTATCCGTTCATTATGATAAAGAAACAATAAAAGTTTATGATATGCTTCTAGAATTAGATACAGAAGAGGTCCTTAATGTAACTATTGACTTTTTAGAAATTATAAAACAAATGTTTGGTTTTACAAAAGAATTACTTAATAGTCATAATGTTAAAACAATTGATATACTTACCAAAAACACGTAAAAACACATGACAAATACAGCCCAAAGAGCAGAATTACAAGCTAAAATCTGGAAAATCGCCAACGAAGTACGTGGCTCAGTAGACGGATGGGATTTCAAACACTTTGTGTTAGGAACTTTATTCTATCGTTTCATAAGTGAGAATTTCACGAATTATATAGAAGGCGGTGACGAAAGTGTAAACTATGCAAAATTAACAGACGACATCATCACACCAGAAATCAAAGACGATGCTATTAGAACAAAAGGATATTTCATTTATCCAAGTCAATTGTTTTGTAATGTAGTCGATAAAGCACACAAAAATTCAAATTTAAATACAGACCTAAAAGCGATATTCACAGATATTGAAAACTCAGCGAATGGATACGAGTCTGAACAAGATATCAAAGGATTATTCGCAGATTTTGATACAACAAGTACACGTTTAGGAAATACCGTAGAAGATAAAAACAAACGTTTAGCGGCAATCTTAAAAGGAGTTGCTGAACTAAACTTTGGTAGTTTCGAGGATAGTCAAATCGACTTATTTGGGGATGCGTACGAATTTTTAATTTCTAACTATGCAGCAAATGCAGGGAAATCGGGTGGTGAATTCTTTACACCTCAAAATGTATCGAAATTGATTGCGCAATTAGCGATGCACAAACAAACTACGGTGAACAAAATCTACGATCCTGCCGCTGGTTCGGGTTCTTTGTTATTACAAGCTAAAAAACACTTTGATAACCATATTATTGAGGATGGATTCTTTGGGCAAGAAATCAATCATACGACATACAACTTAGCGCGTATGAATATGTTTTTGCACAATGTCAATTACGATAAATTCAACATCCAATTAGGAGATACATTAACCGATCCTCATTTTATTGACGATAAACCATTCGATGCCATTGTATCTAATCCACCTTATTCGGTAAATTGGGTTGGTTCGGACGATCCAACGTTAATAAACGACGATCGTTTTGCACCTGCTGGGGTATTAGCACCAAAATCAAAAGCAGATTTTGCCTTTGTCTTACATGCCCTTAATTATTTATCAAGCAAAGGACGTGCAGCTATTGTATGTTTCCCTGGTATTTTCTACCGTGGTGGAGCAGAACAAAAAATCAGAAAATACTTGGTAGATAACAACTTTGTAGAAACAGTGATTAGCATACCTGCAAATTTATTCTTTGGGACTTCGATTGGGGTAAACATCTTAGTGTTGTCAAAGCACAAATCTGAGAATACCACACAATTTATCGATGCAACAGGGGAAGATTTCTTCAAGAAAGTAACCAATAACAACATGTTAGAAGATGTGCACATCGAGAAGATCATGCAGTTATTTGATTCGAAAGAAAATGTAGAACATGTTGCTGTAACGGTTGATAATGCAAAAATCGCAGAAAACGACTACAACCTTTCGGTAAGTTCGTATATAGAAGCAGTAGATACACGCGAAGTGATAGACATAAAAGTCTTAAATACCGAGCTAACAGAAACTGTAAACAACATTACAACCTTACGTACAGCAATTGATAACCTAATTAAAGAAATCGAAGGATGAGCAAATTAGACGAGTTATTACAAGGAGTTGATATTGAGTGGTTGCCTTTGGATGATATTGCTAGCTTTAGAAGAGGCTCTTTTCCTCAACCATATGGAAATAGTGAATGGTATGATGGAGAAGAATCTATGCCTTTCGTTCAGGTTAATGATGTTGGGTTTAATATGAAACTTGTTGAAAAAACTAAAAACAGGATTTCTAAAAAAGCTCAACCAAAAAGTATTTTTGTACCTGAAAATACAGTAATAGTTACTTTACAAGGTAGTATAGGTCGAGTAGCTATAACACAATATGATTCGTATGTAGACAGAACGTTAGCAATATTTGAAAAATATAAAAAAGAAATAGATATAAAATATTTTGCTTATCAGCTTGAAGCTAAATTTAATATTGAAAAAGATAGAGCAAGAGGTAATATTATAAAGACAATTACAAAAGAGGATTTCAAAAAATTTCAAATCCCAATCCCTTGCCCTGATAATCCAGAAAAATCTCTTGAAATCCAACAAGAAATTGTTCGTGTTTTAGATGATTTAACTTCTTTAACCAACCAATTAACAACCGAATTAGAAACCGAACGCCAAAGCCGTAAAAAACAATTCGAGTTCTTTCGTGAGCAGTTGTTTAGATTTGAGGAGGGTGAAGCAGAATGGAAAGAAATTAAAGATATATTTAGCATTAAAAGAGGCAAAAGACTTATAAAGAGTGAATTATTAAATATAGGAAAATATGCTGTTTTTCAAAATAGTATGAAACCTTTAGGATTTTATAATGAATATAATGTAAAATCTGATACAACATTTATCATTAGCGCAGGTTCAGCGGGTGAAATTGGTTTTAGTAATAATGATTTTTGGGCAGCAGATGATGTTTATTATTTTATCTCACCGAAAAACATTATTAATAAATTTCTATTTTATTTTCTTTTGAATAATAAATATAAAATTCAAAAAAAAGTGAGACGTTCTAGTGTTCCACGTTTATCTAGAGATAGTTTTGAGAAAATTTTATTTCCAATTCCCTCACTAGAAGAACAAGAACGCATTGTAAAACTCTTAGATCAATTCGATGCAACACATACAGCTATTGAAGAAGAGATTTCAAAAGAAATCAAACTAAGAACTCAACAATACGAATATTACCGAGAAAAGTTATTAAGCTTTCCTCAAAACTAAATCATTCATCCATTAACAGCTACTAGAATAACATAAGATGTACAAGACTATCGCAGAATCCAACAATTACATTGTATTGGACAAATACACCAAATTCTACGAATTAAATGAGGCTCCAGTGGCTTATCAATCAGAAGCTGCCTTAGAAAAAGAATTCATCCAAGATTTAATTAATCTGGGATACGAGAATCCGACTCATCTCAAATCAACGGAAGCTATGTTAGTCAATGTGCGTACACAATTACAAGCATTGAATAATATGGTATTTACCGATAACGAATGGGCGCGTTTCCTTGTAGAATATTTAGATAAACCAAGTGATAGTTTAGTCGATAAATCGCGTAAACTTCACGATAACCACATCTACGATTTTGTATTTGATGATGGACACATTCAAAACATCTATTTAGTCGATAAAGATAATATTACGCGTAATAAAGTACAGGTTATCTCACAGGTCGAACAAACAGGTTCGCACGCCAATCGTTACGATGTAACGATTTTGGTCAACGGATTACCGATGATTCAAGTAGAGCTGAAGAAACGTGGCGTAGCCATTCGCGAAGCGTTTAATCAAGTCTATCGTTATTCCAAAGAGAGCTTTAATTCAGATAATTCGCTATTCAAATACTTGCAGTTGTTTGTAATTTCGAATGGAACAGATACACGTTATTTTGCCAATACCGTTACGCGTAACAAAAACAGTTACGATTTCACGATGAATTGGGCAAAAGCAGATAATACCTTAATCAAAGATTTAAAGGATTTTACAGCAACTTTTTTTCAAAAAAACACGTTATTAAATGTCTTACTAACGTATACGGTTTTAGACATCAAAGATACATTATTGGTGATGCGACCTTATCAGATAGCAGCAACCGAACGTATTTTATGGAAAATTAAAAGTGCTTATCAAACCAAAAAATGGTCATCTTTAGAAAGTGGTGGGTACATTTGGCATACTACCGGTTCAGGGAAAACCTTAACCAGTTTCAAAGCTGCTCGTTTAGCGACTAAATTAGATTTTATCGATAAAGTATTTTTCGTGGTAGACCGTAAGGATTTAGACTTTCAGACCATGAAGGAATACCAAAAATTTTCGCCTGATAGTGTCAACGGTTCAAACAGTACAGCAGGTTTAAAACGAAATATCGAAAAAGACGACAACAAAATTATTGTCACAACCATTCAGAAGTTAAACAACTTAATGAAGGGGGATCAAGAGTTGGATATTTACAATAAACAAGTTGTTTTCATATTTGATGAAGCTCACCGTTCACAATTTGGTGAAGCGCAAAAAAACCTAAAAAAGAAATTCAAAAAATATTACCAATTCGGATTTACAGGAACACCAATTTTCCCTGAAAATGCCTTAGGTGCAGAAACCACAGCAAGTGTTTTTGGTTCAGAATTACACGCGTATGTCATTACAGATGCCATCAGAGATGAAAAGGTTTTAAAATTCAAGGTGGATTATCATAATGTAAAACCTCAATTCAAAGGCGTTGAAACGGAAGTTGATGAAAAGAAATTAAGTGGAGAAGATGCAAAAAAAGCATTCTTACATCCTGCGCGTATCAGCGAAATTTCAAAATACATCTTACAGAATTACCGCATTAAAACACACCGTACAAAAGGTGGAAATAACGGTTTCAATGCGATGTTTGCTGTGAGTAGCGTAGAAGCGGCTAAATTATATTACGAAGAATTAAACCGTCAGCAAATAGACAGTGAAAAACCGTTGAAGATTGCGACGATCTTTTCTTTTGCAGCAAACGAAGAACAATCTGCGATTGGAGAAATCATAGACGAATCATTCGAGCCTTCTGCATTAAACAGTACAGCAAAAGAATTCTTAACGAAAGCCATCAACGATTACAATAAAATGTTCAAGACAAGTTATGGTGTGGATAGCGATGAATTCCAGAATTATTACCGTGATCTATCAGAACGAGTAAAAAACAAAGAAATCGACTTATTAATTGTTGTCGGTATGTTTTTAACTGGATTTGACGCACCAAAATTAAATACGTTATTCGTTGATAAAAACTTACGTTACCATGGTTTAATTCAAGCATTTTCTCGTACCAATCGTATCTTAGATGCAACGAAATCTTTTGGAAATATTGTTACGTTCCGCGATTTGGAACAAGCAACGATTGATGCCATCACATTATTTGGAAATAAAAACACGAAAAATGTTGTTTTAGAGAAAAGCTACAAAGAATATTTAGAAGGTTTTACCGACGCTTTAACAGGTGATACACGTAGAGGATTTATTGAAGTAGTTAACGAATTAAATACAAAATTCCCAAATCCAGATACAATTGAAAAGGAGAAGGATAAAAAGGAGTTTACAAAATTATTCGGAGAATACTTACGCGTTGAAAATATCTTACAAAACTACGATGAATTCACAAGTCTAAAAGCCTTACAAAGCATTGACCAAAGCGATGCGACTGCTGTAGAAGAATTCAAAGAAATGTACCATGTTTCGGACGATGATTTAGCTGTGATGCAAAAGATTCAGTTGTTACCACAACGTGTAGAACAAGACTATCGTTCGACGTATAATGATATTCGTGATTGGTTAAGAAAGGAGAAAGAAGGTAAACAACCAGAAGATGGTGGAATCGATTGGGATGATGTGGTTTTTGAAATTGATTTATTAAAATCTCAGGAAATTAATTTGGATTATATCTTAGAATTAATCTTCGAGCATAACAAAAAAACAAAAAACAAAGCCGAATTAGTTGAAGAAATAAGTCGAGTAATTCGTGCAAGTATTGGGAATAGAGGAAAAGAATCTTTAGTAGTCGATTTCATCAACGATACAGATTTAGATACCATTCCTGATAAAGCAACGGTTATTGATTCGTTCTTTAAATATGCACAAGTCAAACAAAAAGAAGAAGCTACTGAATTAATCGTAGAGGAAAACTTAAACGAAGAAGCGACAAAACGCTACATCGAATCTTCTTTAAAACGAGAATACGCAAGTTCTAACGGTACAGAATTAAATGCCATTTTACCAAAAATGAGTCCTTTAAATCCTCAATATCTTACGAAAAAGCAAACTGTTTTTCAAAAAATAAGTGCCTTTATTGATAAGTTTAAGGGAGTGGGAGGTAGATTATAATTTCATTAATTATAACTAAAATCTTAATTAAAATAGAACAGCTTTCCATTATGGAAAGCTGTTTTTTATTTACATAAACTCCAAAATTTCTTTCTTCATTTTTACAGGAAACTTGACATTATTTTCTTTCAAAAGATTTCTATCTATTGCCTCAATTTCTTTAATGATAGCACTCAATTTTTCATCATTCTGTTTCTCTAATTCCAATTGAATTTTGTACAATCTCATAGAGAGTTCCTTCACCATTTTTTCTTATATAGTTTTTTAATTTAAATTGAAATATTACTTCATTTAAATATATCAATTTAATCTCAATTCCTTTTCGGACTTTATATCAACCAAAAAAACAAAAAATGCTTTCCAAACTGGAAAGCATTTTTATTATAGAAAATCAAGAATTTCCTTCTTCATTTTTGTTGAAAATTTTAAATTATTTTCTTTCAAAAGATCCTTGTCAATGGATTCAATTTCTTTGATAAGCGGTTTTAAATTTTCATCATTTAAGGCTTCTAATTGTGTTTGAACTTTGTACAATCTCAATGAAATTTTCTTTACATTTTTTTCTTCCATAGCTAAAAAAAAATTTAATGTTATTTAAAATGATTTCTAAAATTACAAAATTTTACTGTTTGATACAATTGTTTTTCTTATTGAAATAACGTATTGTAATATATGTTCAATTTGGGATTAAAGTTAAAGTGTATGTTTAGCGAGAGGATACGGGGCAAAATTGCCCCGTAAATAATAATGTATTGAAAATCAATAAAATAACATACACTTTAAATTAATTTGTAAACAAATATGTAATAAAATTTGCTTATTAGGTTGAAAATTAATAATTTAACTGTATTAAAATCTGTAACTTATGTCTAATGTTGTTCGTATTGATGTTTCTACAAAGTTAAAGCTTGATCAGTTAAAAGAAAATTATAGCATCAAAACTTTTGCGGAAGTTGTAGAAAAAATGACTTCTTTTATTATAGATAATAACTTCGATTTGAATCGAAATTATACTGAAGACTGGCACAATGTAATTGAAAAATCGAATGACAAAACGTTGAAAAGAATCGAAGATGTAATTCGAATTATTCGTAATATCGAGAAGGAATCTGTTATACCAATTCGAAACCAAGTTTATGATATGTATCACAATAACGATGCGCATTTTAAAGCTGATGTTATAGATGAAGTTAAGAAAGATTTGGAAGTAAATGGCGCTACTGAATCTGATATTGAAAAATATAAAATTGAATTAGCACAGATTAAAAAAAGTCGTGATTTATATTTCAATGAATTGAATAATTTACGTCCATTGGTTAACGAGATTTTAAATTCTCTTTCTACGAAATCTGGATTAATGGGTTCAAAAGTTGAAACAACTATTTCTCCCGAAAGATTAAATGAATTAAAACAATTAATCAATAAATAATGTATATCAATTTTACTCCACATAAAGCAAACGTGAACAATTCAAACGCTTCTTCTTGTGCGAATATATTTGAATATTTAGAAAAAGAAGAGCAAGGATTTGTTCAAGATGAATCAATTTTCAAAGATGAAAATAATGATTCTATTGGTTTTTTTGATCAACAAAACATCAATATTTCTAAAGATACAGTAATTGAAAATATTGATAATAATAGAGGTAAAAGAGGGATTAAAGAATCAAACTTTTACATGATCAATATTTCACCTTCTTATTTAGAACAAAAGCATATTTTAAAAAGAATTGATCAATTTTTAGAAGAGAAAAATTTTAAAATTTCTGAGAAAGAATTAGCAAATGTACGAGATGTTATGATGCGTGATATGCTGATGAATTATAGTAGAGAAGTTATGAAAGAATATGCTAAAAATTTTGATCGTGAAATTAATGGAGAGAAAATTACTGATGAAAATTTAATGTATTATGGTCGAGTTGAAACGCAACGTACCTATAATTTTAAAGACAGACATGTTGTAGAGAATAAAAAAATATTAAAAAAAATTGAGAATACAAAAGATGTAAATCAATTAAAAAAATTGCATGAATCTTTACAAAAAGATTATTTCTCTGGAGAAGTAATCAAAGAAGGTGTGGCCAAAGGCGGAGTAAATTATCATGTGCATATTGTTGTTTCTCGACATGATAGAACGAATGATCCTCGCAGTAAAATAAGTTTGTCACCAATGAGTAAATATCGTGAGCAAAACTCGCAACTCAATAATCAAAAGAATAAAACAATAGGTTTTAACCGAGATGCTTTTTTTCAAAATGCTGAAAAAACTTTTGATGATTTATTTAATTACAATCGAGATTATTCTAAATCTTATGAAGCAATGAAAAAAAATGCAAATACCAAAGGAGTCCGAGAAAATAAAAAAAATGGTATTGCAAACAATGTAAAAAGAGAACTAAGTAGATATGTAGGAATACCTATTTCAAATCCATCACATATATTTAAAATGCAGCTGTCACAAAATTTAGGTGTGAATATTCCATCGCATCTTAGTATACCAACTAACCCAGCACAGCTAACACTTAAAGTTGCCAAAACAGTAGCTAAAACTATTGAAAAAGGTTACGGAATGTAAATTACTATTGTTATGAATTTATTTAGTGAATTAACTACCGAAAACAAATTAATCGTTTTAGTAATGATCGCAGTTTCATTACTTGGTTTTATTTCCCTTTTTCGCAAAGGGATGATAAGTCGGATTATTGGAATCTTGATTACGATTGGAATTGTAAGTCTGTACTTTTATTTTTTTAAAGGAAATAATCTGTTTATCGGTTTATTATTAGTACCGCCTTTTATTATTGGATTATTGACTTCATTCTTTAAATCAAAACCAAAAGAACCAGACCTTAGAGAAGTTCATTTTCCTTCAAATCGAAAAAATATTTTTATTCCTAATGTGAATACGGGAGTGTTTATCGTGGCAGGTGCAGGATCTGGAAAAACAGAAAGTCCTATTTATTATTTAATGAAACATTTCGCTGAACATCAATTTACAGGAGTAATCTATGATTATAAAAATGGAGAACTTTCTGAAATTGCTTTCGGACTTTTTGGCGATCGTTTAAAACCAATTGCATTACATAATGTGAATTATTCTTATCGAATCAATCCTATTGCTCCACAGTATATCGAAAACGAAGTAGATATTGAAAATATATCAAAATCTATTTTAGTGAATCTGAAAGGCAAGGATGAAAAGGAGGATTTCTTTTATTCGGCTGGTGCAGGATTATTTGCGGCCATTATTTTGAAACTTCGCACGTATCACCCAGATATGTGTACTTTACCACATGCAGTAGCGTTTTTTTTAAGTTTAGAAGAGTTATTGAATGCACAGGATGAAGATAACCCACAACCTTTCAAACCATTAGTAGATTGGTTAAAAACCGACCCAAGAGTTATGAGCCAGGCATCTGCCTTTTTAATGGGAATACAATCTACCCGACAAACAGCTGCCGTACTAGCTTCATTAGCTTCTTTATTACGGAAGATTGTCAATCTTGAATCCTTTTATATTTTATCTGGGAATGAAATTGATTTGAATGTCAACGATCCTGAGATTGATATTGTACTGTCGGTTATCAATGAACCTAAAAATGCGACCTCTTTAACGCCACTTTTGGCGGCTATATTACAAACCACAACTTCCCAGATGATGCAGAGAAATAGAAAGCAGAGTTTTGTTTTATTAGATGAAGCACCTACAGTTAAACTACTAAACATGGCAAAAATTCCTGCTACCATGCGAAGTTTTGGAGTAAGTACCGTGTATGCTATCCAAGATATTTCACAAGGTTACGTGCAGTATGGTCGTGATGATTTTCGTGAAATCACCTCCAATTTAGGAACTCAGATCTTGGGTAAATCAAATGATCCGGATACAGCGAAATTTAACGAACAATACTTTGAACTCGTAAAGGAAAAGCAAGTTTCTAAAAATTTAAAAGGAGGATCTGACTTATTTGGTTCTACCAATTCTCGAACCATATCTCAACGAGAGGTTTCTAAAGTCCGGGCGTATGAATTTACGCAATTTAAAGTAGGGCAATTTGCTTTTATTAGTGGTGGCAAATCACAAGTGATACAATTCAAGAAGGCAGCTATTAATAAACCTCAATTAAACCGAGTACGAACGGTTTCTAAGGAAGATTTAGAATTGCATTTTCAAAAGATATTTGATGATGTGAGAACGTTGTTTTAAGATTAAAATAAAAAAAGCAGTAATCGTAAAATTACTGCTGGTATATCTTAAAGCTGCACTTCGAAAACTCCATAATACTTTATTAGCTTCCTACGGTTTAACTCATTAGTATAATTTATTTTGGTATTCGTTGAATATTATTTCGTTAAAAGGGGTTTACTTCACATTTTAATTATTTGTTTTGGTGATCAGTGATTTTCAATTCATTTCTTGTCTTCCAGACAAGACGACTCGACCAAAGGGATAGAGCGAAGCTAAAGCTTACCCGCTGGTGTTCTGTTTGCCAGTCTTTGCAAACTATTGTCAGTATTGAGTTTTTGTTTCATTGTCAGGTCGGTTGTGTGTTGCATTTTGCGTTTTTTACTTTTTTAAAGGATCGGGAATTTTTTAAAATAATCTTGTCTTGAGTCGGCTTTGCAAGCTCTTTGCCAAAGCGTTGGCTAGTGTGGCTTTGGCAATATGCTTGCAATTGCAGAACTTTAATAATTCAATGATAGTCCAACTCCAAAGCCCATATCGCTGTCATAATGTGTTCGTATTCCCATATTTTTATTGATAATGTATTTTAGTTCAGCCATATATTCAAAATCGGTATTGACCATAAAACCTGCTCTTATTCTTTTTGAAATCGGAATGTCTTCACGCATCAAAGACAATCGGACAATTCCATCATGATATACTTCTGCCTGAAAGTTAACGAGCATTGGCAGGGTGTATATAAAACCTAAACTAACAGCTCTGCGTGTATCTTTTTCATTCTTTTGTCCGAATAAGTTTGTTTCGTGTTCGTCCATTCCCATTTTTCGGTATCGGTAATCAAAACCAATAAACGGCATAAACCATTGCATTTTGCCGATGTATCTTCCCAAATGCGTTTCTACTTCGTAGCCGTGAATATCATTGTAGCCCAACCGCCATTCTGTACCCAAACTCCATCTTGCATTTTGAACCATTGCTTCACCATCATTCCCATTGGTTGCAAAATCATTTTCAATCATAAAGTGCAGCATATTACTTTCTCTTTGCAATTTATTGTAGGATTGTTTCTTGTTGGGTAAGTGTGGATTTAGATAGTCATCAACTGCAAAAACTCTATTCATTCCGCTCATCATATGGTATAAGATATGGCAGTGAAAAAACCAATCGCCTTCTTCATTTGCTAAAAACTCGATAGTGTCCGTTTCCATTGGCATAATATCCAACACATTTTTGAGAGGCGAATATTCCCCCTTGCTGTTAATTACCCTGAAATCAAAACCGTGTAAGTGCATCGGGTGACGCATCATAGAGTTGTTATAAATGGTAATACGCAGTATTTCTCCTTTTTTCACTGGTATTTTATCCACTTCCGAAAGTATTCTATTATCCATACTCCACACATAACGGTTCATATTTCCGGTAAGCGTAAATTTTAGATTTTTTACAGGCGCATCTTTGGGAAGTGTGGTATTGTAAGGAGATTGGAGCATGGCATAATTTAAGGTCTCAATATCTCCCAACGCATTTGCATTATAACGGTTGGGGTCATTATCCATATTCATACCGTCGTGCTTACTGTGGTCTTCTTTTTTGCCTGCTTCGCCAGTAATCTCCGGATACATCACTACATTCATATCCATTTGGTTCAGGCTCATATTCATACCCATATCGTCAAGGTCGCCATTCATCTTCATCATATCATTCATCATTTTCATCCCTTCAAAATATTTCAATTTCGGAAGTGGAGAAATGAGTTGTTTGATGCCGTTGCCAATAAAATAACTTGCTGATTGTGTTCTGTCTTCGGTGGTTGCTAAAAATTCGTAAGCAACACCGTCATCAGGAATGGTAACAACAATATCATAAGTTTCAGAAACCGCAATAATTAGTCTGTCGACTTCCACAGGTTCTACATCATTGCCATCATTGGCAACTACGGTAATTTTACCGCCTGCATACCGCAACCAGAAATAGGACGAAGCTCCACCATTGGAAACTCTTAATCTTACTTTGTCACCTGCTTTCAAGGTTTTTCCGTCAACCGTTTTTAAATCGGTTGTGTGATTTCCGTTGAGTAGAATTTTATCATAATACACATCACTTACGTCCATCGCCAACATTCGCTTCCATTCATTAGTCAGTTTGGTTTTAAAATGCCCTTCCCGAATAGCTTCTGCGTATGACTGTGTTGCATTTTTTTTAATGGCTGCCCAATCGTTGGCATTGTGCAACATTCGGTTGATATTATTGGGATTATAATTTGTCCATTCACTTATCATCAGGGGAACGGTTGGTAAATCATCGATGCCTTTTCTAAAAGTTGGGTCGTTTTGCTTTTTTAGCATCACAAAATTGCCATACATACCAATTTGCTCTTGTAAACCCGAATGGGAATGATACCAATGTGTTCCGTGTTGGATTATTGGAAAACGATAGGTATAAGTTGTACCGGGTTCAATAGGTTTTTGTGTAAGCCAGGGCACTCCATCTTCTTTATTTGGCAAAAATACTCCGTGCCAATGTAGTGATGTACTTTCTTTTAGCTGATTGTGTACCACAATTTCAGCAGTATCACCCTCGGTGAAAGTGAGCGTAGGCATCGGGATTTGCCCGTTCACCGCAATCGCTCTTTTTTCTTTTCCGGCATAGTTTACCAAAGTGTCTTTTACATATAAATCGTATCGCACTACTTTTTGTGCGTAAAGAGAGGTTGTTGCCAAGAGCATCAGTGCTATCGGCAACAGCTTTTTTTGAAAAATATTTTGTATATCCATTTCAGAATTTTCATTTATTAATTTTTAAAAGGCTTGCATTTATGGCAACCACAATTGTACTTACGCTCATCAAAACCGCACCCATTGCAGGACTTAAAACGAAATTCGGATAAAGCACGCCTGCTGCAAGCGGAATGGCAATAACGTTGTAGCCAACTGCCCAAAGGAGATTTTGAACCATCTTTTTATATGTCCGTTTACCAAAGCTAATCATTTTTACCACATCTCTTGGGTCGCTGTTTACCAAAATAATATCGGCTGTTTCGGCTGCAACATCTGTTCCTGAACCAACTGCAATACCTACATCTGCCTGTGCCAGTGCAGGTGCATCGTTCACGCCATCTCCGGTCATCGCAATCACTTCACCTTTGGTTTGATACTCCTTTACTTTTTCCTGCTTTTCGTGAGGCAGTACATTGGCGATATAACCGTCCATTCCTAATTGTTCAGAAACCGCTTTTGCAATTTTTTCATTGTCGCCTGTAAGCAGAATGGATTTGATATTCATCTTTCTTAACTCGTCAATGGCTTCTTGTGAACCCTCACGAATACTGTCAGCCAACGTGATAATCCCTATTACTTCACCGTCAATAAAAACATAGTTGACTGTTTCAATGCTTTGATTGATTTCTTTTGGCGTTTCAGGCTCTGTAAGATTGTTTTGTTTGAAATAATTAGGTCCTGCCGCTACTATTTCCTTTCCGTTTACTATTGCTTTTACACCTATACCTGCCATATAGCTGAAATTCTCCGACTTCCATAGTTCAAGGTTTTTTTCTTTTAGAGTTTTCAAAATACCTTTTGCAATGTGGTGTTCGGAATATTGCTGAACGGCTGCTGCATATTGTATCATTTCATCGGCAGCATATTTATCGGTTAATGGGATAACTTTTTCCACTGCGTGAGAACCTTTGGTAAGCGTTCCTGTCTTGTCGAAAATAATCGTGGATAGTTTTCGTGTGGTTTCAAAAGCGTTACGGTTGCGAATGAGCAAGCCATTAGTAGCAGAAAGCGTGGTAGAAATAGCAACAACCAACGGTATAGCTACACCCAAAGCGTGTGGACAAGCCGTAACCATTACCGTAACCATTCGTTCCAAAGCAATCGCAATATCTCCGCTACTACTAAACCAATAAATAAAGGTGATAACCCCAACCGCAATTGCAATATAAGTGAGCCATTTGGCTACTTTATCGGCAAGGTTTTGCGTATTGGATTTTGCTGCCTGTGCATCCTGAACTAAATTGATTACCTTATTGAGATAACTGTCTTTGCCCACTCCGGTTGCCGTAACCCGTAAAGCACCTTCGCCATTGATGGAACCTGCAATTACTTTTCCTTCCTTTTCTTTTTTCACCGGAACGCTTTCGCCTGTGAGCATACTTTCGTTCACATAAGAAACCCCTTCGACAATTGTTCCGTCTGCAGGAATTTTTTCACCGGGTTTGATGATAATGGTTTCACCGTTTTTTAGGTCTTCGAGTTTCATTTTCAAAGCTTCTCCGTGTCGTTCCACAGTAACATCGTTTGGTAACAGAGCGACTAAAGACTGTAAGGCTTTTGAAGCTGCCATAGTAGAACGCATTTCCAGCCAATGCCCCAAAAGCATAATAACGATAAGGGTTGCCAATTCCCAAAAGAAATCCATACCTTTCAATCCCAGTGCCACGGCTACAGAATAAACATAAGCGACAGTAATAGCGATGGCTACCAAGGTCATCATTCCGATGGTTTTGGCTTTGATTTCGCCTACCATACCTTTCAGGAAAGGCATTCCGCCATAGATGTAAATAATAGTTCCCAATGTCAGCAGTACATATTTATCTCCCGGAAAAGCGATAGTAAAACCGAACCAATGCTGTATCATTTCGGATAAGAGCAAAATGGGAATGGTAATGATTAAACTGACCCAAAAACGTTTCAGGAAATCGTGGGTATGATGCCCTTCATGTTTGTCGTAACCACTATCGGAATTATGATTATGGTTTTCACTATGATGCGAATGTTCTTTGCGGTCGGGATGTTGGTGTTCGTGATGACTGTGAACTTCTTTTTTTGCTTCACCCATCGGAACTAAATCCATTCCGCAAAGTGGACATTTCCCCGGTTCGTCTTTTAGCACCTGTGGGTGCATAGGACACGTATATTTCTTCAT